>NZ_VIKZ01000024.1:28259-33074 GCF_009711985.1 Dolichospermum sp. UHCC 0260
AACAACGAACAACTGACTTATAAATAACCAATGAATAATTTTCTTAAACAAACCTTAGCAAGTTTAATTGGCAGTTTACTAGGACTGACAATTTTCTCTGGAGTCAGCACAGTGGGATTCTTATTAATATTAATTGCGGTTGCTAGTTCTCAAAGTTCAACCCCAACAGTGAAAGATAAGTCAGTTTTAGTTTTCGACTTGTCTATGAATATCACCGATAGTGAACCTAATTCCAGTCAATTATTGCAAAAAACTTTTAGCGGTGTTGAAGAAAATAACATCACATTGCGGAAAGTTGTGGAAACCTTAGATAAAGCCGGACGTGATCAAAATATTGTGGGTATTTATATAGATGGAACTAATGCTAATAGTGCAGTTGGTTATGCTTCCTTGAAAGAAATCCGTCAAGCATTAGAAAAATTCCGCAAAACTGGCAAAAAAATAATTGCTTATAGTACAGATTGGAGTGAAAAAGAATATTATTTAAGTTCTGCAGCCAATCAAGTTATAGTTAATCCTATGGGAGCAATGGAAATCAACGGTTTAAGTTCACAACCAATGTTCTTAGCGGGGGCATTTGAAAAATACGGTGTTGGTGTGCAAATTGTGCGGGTGGGTAAATTTAAGGGTGCAGTAGAACCGTTAATCCTCAATAAACTCAGCCCAGAGAACCGGGAACAAACGCAGAAATTGTTAGATGATGTGTGGGGAGAGTGGCGGAAATCTGTGGGTACAAGTAGAAACATTCTACCCCAAAAATTGCAAGCGATCGCTAATAGTCAACCAATTTTAGAAGCCACAGCAGCTAAATCTAATGGTTTAGTAGATACAATTGCTTATGAAGATCAAGTATTCACTGGCTTAAAAAAATTAACTGGTAACAGTGAAAAAGATAAAACATTCACAAAAATCAGCTTGAGTAATTATGCAGAAGTTCCTGGAAAATCCTTAGATTCAGATCATAAAATTGCCATTGTTTATGCAGAAGGAGAAATAGTCAACGGTAGCGGTGACGAAGGACAAATTGGCGGTGATAACTTTGCAAAAGTATTCTCAAAAATTAGGCAAAATAATCAAATAAAAGCAGTAGTTTTAAGAATTAATAGCCCTGGTGGTAGTGCTACCGCAGCCGAAATCATGCAGCGAGAAATCAAATTAACTCGTCAAATTAAACCCGTCATCGTTTCCATGGGAGATATAGCTGCTTCTGGTGGCTATTGGATTGCAAGTGATTCCAATCGCATTTTTGCCCAAGCTAACACAATTACAGGTTCTATTGGTGTTTTTGGCGTATTATTTAATGGTCAAAAATTGGGCAATAATAATGGCATAACTTGGGATACAGTTAAAACGGCTCAATATGCAGATCAACAAACCATTTCCCGTCCTAAATCACCTCAAGAATTAGCAGTTTATCAACGCAGTGTTAACCGCATTTATAACCTATTCTTGGAGAAAGTTTCCCAAGGACGGAAAATCCCAACTGCAAAAGTAGCAGAAATCGCCCAAGGAAGAGTTTGGTCAGGAACAGCAGCCAAACAAATCGGTCTAGTTGATGAAATTGGTGGGTTAAATGTAGCCATTGAATATGCAGCTAAACAAGCAAAATTAGGAACTGATTGGGAAATACAAGAATATCCCAGAGTTAGTACATTTCCAGAACGCTTATTTGGTAAAAAATTAGATGAAACAAAAGCCAAACTAGGAATAGAAAAAACCCAAACTAAAAATTCCAACCCCCTCATAAATGAATTGGGAAAATTACAACAGGAAATAAAAACTTTACAAACAATGAATGACCCTCAAGGGATTTATACTCGTTTACCCGTTAACTTCAAAATTGAATAGGGAATAATTATTAATCCAACTCCTCCTAGTAGTCTATCAATCCAAAAATGACGGATGAAGACAAGCAGGGTGAGCAGGAATAGAACCATTAACCGTTAAAATGTCTTTGACAGACTACTTGTTAATTAACTAATAGCTTTTTGTTGCTGATATAACTGCTTAAATAAAGCTTGCTGTTGTTTATGATCAACAATTGGTTGCGGATAATTTGTTCCATAATAATCTAACGGGGGAATTTTCCCAGTTACCAAATATTCTGGATCTACATAACGCAATTCTGGTATCCATTGCCGAATATACTCTGCTTCTGCATCAAATTTTTGGGTTTGACTAGCTGGATTAAAAATGCGTAATGGTTGGGGGTCCATACCACTAGAAGCACTCCATTGCCAACCTCCATTATTAGCAGATAAATCACCATCAATGAGTTTCTGCATAAAATATTTTTCTCCCCATTGGGGATTAATAATTAAATCTTTAGTCAAAAAACTGGCAACAATCATTCTACATCTATTGTGCATCCAGCCTGTTTCATTTAATTGCCGCATAGCCGCGTCAACTATAGGATAACCTGTTTTGCCCTCACACCAAGCCTGAAAATATGTTTTATTATTTTGCCAAGGGAAGGTTTTAAAAGTGTCTCTATATGCACCGTTAGCTAAGGCTGGAAAATGGTACATACAGTGTTGAAAAAATTCCCGCCATGCTAATTCTTTTTGCCATGTTTGGATACTGGCATTTACTTCTTCACTATTACTATTTGCTAAGGCTTCTATAGTAGTTTGCCAAATAGTTCTCATCCCAATAACACCAAACTTCAAAGCTGCACTTAATTGAGATGTACCATGAATTGCGGGAAAATTCCGCTGTTCTTGATATCCATTAATAGCAGCTTTGGCAAAATTATCTAATTTTTCTTGTGCTGCCAATTCTCCGGGAGAAATTATTAATTCTGCATCCCAAATAAAACCTAAATCTTCAGCAGCAGGTAAATTAATTGTTCCCTCTTGTTGAGCAATTTCTTCTTCTTTAGCTGTTAAATTCTCTAGATTTGCTAAAGTTTTAACAGGTTTAGCTTTAGATTTAGTAATCCAATTTTTCCAGAAAGGAGTATAAACAGTATAGGGAGTTTTTGTACCGCTAAAAATTTCCGTTGGAGAGTGCAATAATTGATCCCAATTATAGTTAAGAAATTCAATTCCTTCAACTTTCAAAGCCTCACTTACTGCTAAATCTCTTATTTGGGAATAAGGTTCAACATCCCAATTCCAAAATACAGCTTTAGCTGTTAATGCTGCTGCTAATTTGGGAATTGCAATAACAGGATCATTTTGTAAAATTAATAATTGACTACCCGCTTGCTGATATCTTTCCTGAAGAGATTGCAAACAGCCAATCATATATTTTACCCTAACGGGGGCAATATCATCACCTTCGAGAATTTGGGGATCTAGACAAAATACACCCACAATCTTCGCACTTCTTTCTCTAGCCGCAGCTAGTCCCGTATGATCAGAAATGCGTAAATCTCGACGATGCCAAAACAAAATTAGATCAGACATGGAATATTAATATAGTTCTGATATACTAAATAAGATTATACCAACTTTATGTAAAGCTGCACAGAATAATCATCATTCATATTTATCTGTGTTTATCCGCGTTCATCTGCGTTCAAATAATCTTAAAATCTTACAATTTAGTATTACACCAAACTTGCACAACCCGACCTGTAAGTTCTTGACCAAACCAAGGAGTATTATAAGCAAGTGTCTGAAGATTTGCCTTATTTACATTCCAAATTTGCAGAGGATTAAATAAAGTTAACTCGGCTTTTTCACCAGGTTGAATAGCTTTAACTTCTTGTTGTAAACAAGCCGCAGGTTGATGACTCAAAACGCGCCATAATTCCAAAGCTGTAAATTCCCCAGTCGCTACGAGATTTTGCCAAAGTAGGGGTAATGCTAATTCTAAACCAATTGCCCCCGGCGGTGATTCGGCAAAGGCTTGAACTTTCTCCTCATAAGTATAAGGTGCGTGATCAATAGCGATCGCATCTATTACCCCTGTTCTTACCGCTTCCCGCAAGCATAGCATATCTTGGTGATTTCCCAAGGGCGGATCTAAATGCAAAGATGTGTGATAACTTCTAATAGCTGCTGTATCTAGTAAAACGTGCATCCATGTGGTACTAGCGGTAACAGGCACACCTTGAGCTTTAGCTTGAGCAATTAATTCGACACTGCGAGCAGTGGAAACACGCATAATGTGGACTGGTGTACCAATATCCGCAACTAATTCTAATAATGCGGCAATAGCCGTTGTTTCCGCACTGGCTGGAATCGGGGGTAAACCTATTCGCAAGGCTTCCGCACCTTCTCGCATCCTACCATTAGCCGCTAAATGGCGATCGCATGGCCAAAAAGCCACCGGTTTGCCAAAGGGTTGCAGATACTCCAAAACCCGTCTGACTATCCCCAAATTGTCCCAAGGTTTAGCATCAGTAAAACCCACAACCCCCGCTGCGGCTAAATCTGCTACCTCTGTTAATTGTTTACCTGCTAAATCCAAGGTAATTGCCCCCCAGATGTGCAAATGGGGACAAGGTTTTTCCCTATCTCTCTGTTGCTGTAAATGTGCCACTAAAGCGGGTTTATCAATAGATGGTGATGTATCTGGTAAAACACCAATTCTAGTAAAACCACCCGCTGCGGCAGCTTGTAATAAAGAACTTAAAGTTTCTCGTTCTTCAAATCCAGGTTCGCCTGAATGACTATATAAATCAACTAATCCAGCCCCAAGAATTAAGCCTTGACAATCACGAATAGAAGTATCAGCACTAAAATCTGTAATTTGTGGGACGATCTCTTGAATATAACCATCAATAATTAATACATCTGTTACTGTGTCAGTTTTCTGCACAGGATCAATTACTCTTACTTGTTTTAATAGTTCTTTAGTCATTGG
>NZ_VIKZ01000024.1:33278-46481 GCF_009711985.1 Dolichospermum sp. UHCC 0260
GGGAAAAATTCTTTTTCACTCCCCCTACTCCCCCTACTCCCCCTACTCCCCCTACTCCCCTACTCCTACTTCCCCTGGTTAGTAAACCAGGAGTTTAAAAGAGGTAAATACAGATTTACAACCTATGCAGCAAATTCAAGCCGTGCGAATCAGTACCACAGGTGCTAAATAAATCGAATTTTTCCGCTAATTGTTGAACTTCCTCAGTTTCCACCACACTAGGTTTCCAAGGTTTAGGATTATTGTAAGCGTAGAAAGTCTCAACACCATCAATACCATCACCCGCAGCCGCAGGAATGAGGTCAAAATGCGATCGCCTATACCGGGCTGGGTGAGCAAGTACCGCTAGTCCTCCCGCTTCGTGAATAGCTGTAATCACGTTAACTGCTTGATAAGCCTTGCCGACACTAGGAATTTTTTGTAAGTATGGCTTCATACTGGGATGTTCTGACTCAAAAGCATAAGCCAGAATGTGAACTTCATTATCCAGCAGATTGGCATTAATTTCTGCACCACTCCACAAATATGGAACATGAGCATCAGAATTACTCCACTTCCAATCTTCCAACCAAGCCAGGGCTGCTTGGTAGCCACTGATACTGTGATGATCAGTGATAGCCAGACCTTTTAAGCCAATTGCGATCGCTTGACTCATCAAATCACCCGGTTCTAGTTTGCCATCCGAGTGAACCGTGTGCATATGAAAATTAAATAACTGGGGACAACTTTGTGCATCAATGCGTTGGAATACTTGCTTTAGTAGTTCCTTAGAAACAGTAGTCCGGGCAAAATTTATAACCATAACCCCTCTACACGAAAATTACATTTTTCTCAAAACACCAACACGCCACACTTATAAATGAGATATAACCAATACCACTAACCAGTAAATACAGATACTTCCTCAACTGCACCAATTGATTTTTGCAATATGTTAAGACTACGTTAGCAAATATTAACGCTGATGGCGATGAGTATTTTTAATTACTTCCATCAAGAAAATATGAATTTTGCGTATAGGTTCTATCTGTTTACCACCATTGTTACAACAAACCGACTAATTCACCTACTCCAGTGACAACTTCACCAATTATATTAGCGGAGATATCCTGAGATTGAAAATGAGTCATTACCTGTTCTGCTTGCTGGGGTGGAACTAATAACACAAAGCCAATACCCATATTAAATGTATTATACATAGCCTCAGCACCCACAGAACCAGCCGCAGCTAACCAATGAAAGACAGGAGGAATAGTCCAACTATCGGGGATCATTTTAATCCCTTGACCCTTACTTAAACATCTTGGTAAATTTTCTGGTAAACCGCCACCAGTAATGTGAGCCATGCCATGAATTTCTAAATCTGACTGCAACGCGGCTAAAACAGATTTTACATAAATGCGTGTAGGCGTGAGACAAGTTTCCCCAATAGATGCACCATTTAATAAATCTGGGGTATCAGTCCAAGCAAAACCACCATCACTGACAATTTTTCTGACTAGACTCAACCCATTGCTATGGACACCTGAACTAGCTAAACCGATAGCTACGTCACCCACCTGCACCTGAGAACCATCTAGCATTCGGCTCTTTTCCACAATTCCCACGCAAAAACCCGCCAAATCGTATTCACCAACTTGGTAAAAACCGGGCATTTCCGCCGTTTCTCCCCCCAATAAAGCCGAACCAGCTAATTTACAACCGGTAGCGATTCCTGCAACAACCTGAGTTAATTGTTCCTTATCTAACTTACCTGTAGCCACATAATCTAGAAAAAACAGCGGTTCTGCACCCGATGTCAACACATCATTAACGCACATCCCCACCAAATCTATGCCCACAGTATCATGACGATTGAGAATTTGAGCTATTTTCAGCTTTGTCCCCACACCATCTGTCCCGGAAACCAAAACTGGTTCTTTGTAACCTGTGGGGAGTTGAAAGCAACCACCAAAGCCACCTAGTCCCCCCAAAACCTCTTTTCTAAAGGTGCTGTGAACCAAATTGCGAATTTGATCTACAAAAGCTCTACCCGCTTCAACGTCAACGCCTGCATCCCGATAATCCATGCCTAATTACACCGTTATCAATTCATAATTTAGGTTATTATTATCACACAAATTATGTACTCAAGACTTTTTTTGATAATTTGTGATTAATCCCGATCAATCATTGTATCCTAAATAATCAAAGATTGCTATCTAAAAATTTGGTAAATCAAGTGAGTAGCCAACTAACCCAATTTTATTACACAGCCCAGCACAAACCAAACCAATTGATTTATGGTAGCGGTCAAACCGCAGTAATTACAGGGTGGATGGTGAAGCAAGCTGTAGCTAAACATCTACAATCAAACGAATATGCTGTAATTGGACAGTTATACTCACCTACCAGGGGTATCAACTTACTAATTCGCAATTTGTTACTAAATCCCCACGTTCACTATTTAGTTATTCTTAACGCCACCAAAGAAGATAAAAACGCCGGTGCTTGTCAATGTTTAGGCGATTTTTTCCGTCATGGTGTGGAAGAAAATATTAGTGATGCGGGGCGAAAATCTTGGGTAATTCGTTCTCAAATTCCTGGTTATATTGATATTGATATTGATATCAATGCCTTGGAGAAATTACGCCATTCCGTAGAAATTCAAGACGCTATATCAATTTCTGATGCTGTCGAGAAAATTCAATATTACGCCCAAAAAGAAATAGTAGCACCTTGGGGAATGCCTGTAGAATTTCCCATGACTACAATTGAACCAACCGTTTTACCAGGAACACGCTATGGACACAGAATTGAAGGCAAAACTATTGCTGAAACTTGGGTAAAAATCATTCACAGAATTAAAACCACTGGCACAATTAGACCAACTGGTTATGATGGTAAATGGCAAGAATTGATAGATTTAATGGCAGTTGTCACCGACGAACCGGAAGATTTCTATTTTCCTGAACCCAATTATTTACCAATTGATAGAAGTTTCTTAGAAGAATATAT
Source organism: Dolichospermum sp. UHCC 0260 (assembly GCF_009711985.1). NCBI lineage: Bacteria > Bacillati > Cyanobacteriota > Cyanophyceae > Nostocales > Aphanizomenonaceae > Dolichospermum > Dolichospermum sp. UHCC 0260. Next base: position 36,276 of record NZ_VIKZ01000024.1, read on the forward strand.
TTCGCAAATTTTAGATGATGCACCCAATCGAGAAGGAGTAAAATACACCTATGGACAACGGTTACGTTCTTGGTTTGGACGAGATCAAATTGAACAGGTAATTGAAAAACTAATTGAAGAAATTGATGCTGCTAGTGCAGTTATGACTTTATGGGATGTGAAGGATCATGAAAAAGGTGGTAGTCCTTGTTTGAATCATATTTGGTTAAGAGTAGTAGATAACGAATTATCATTAACTGCTGTTCTTAGAAGTAATGATATGTTTGCAGCTTGGCCAGCTAACGCAATGGGGTTGAGGTCTTTGCAAAAACATATTAGAAATGAGATTTGTCAACGTTCTCAATATGATTTGAAGCTAGGACCATTGATAACTCTGAGTCAGTCTGCTCATATTTATGATGATACTTGGAGTAACGCTGAACAACTGATTAAAGAACAATATTCTGCAATTTGCAAAAAATTAGATTACTATGATCCCGCAGGTAATTTCTTAATAGAAATAGCAGAAGAAAAGATAGTTGTTACACATACAACTCCTGGTAGTGGAGAAATTGTTGGTTGCTATTCTGGGAAAAATCCTTTGAAATTGATCAAAGAAATTTGTGCTGCAATACCAGCAATACGTCCAGATCATGCAGGATATTTAGGTATGGAATTGCAAAAAGCAGCGAATTGTCTTAAAATTGACAAGCCATACATTCAAGATCAGTAACCGCGAACAAACAACCATTTTAGAAATGGTTGTAGAAAATTTTAGTGTTTTCCAAAGCTCAGGGAGTATTTCATGTCAGTTTTGAGTTATCAAGATATTATTAGGGAGCTTGGTAAAGGTATATATTTTCATCCTCTTAAACCAGGTAGTATTAAAGATTGCGATTTATGTCTAACTGCGGGTGAGTGTGCTTATTCACTTGAAGAAGAACGACGCTTGACTATTTATACAGAACAAAACCAGCAAGGAGAGGAACGGAAATATTTCGACATACCAAAAAAAGATACAGCTTTAGTATGGACTAGCGAATCAGTATCCCTCAGTAATAAATTTCGCGGACCACTTTATTCCGTTGTCAAACGAGTATCAGACGGTTTAGGACACATTGGAACAAGAGTAAATCCTGAGTGGTCAGGAGTTCTTTGTATAGCCCTTCATAATGTTTCGGATAAACCAATACGAATTTACGTGGAAGATGTTAACAAACCAATTGCTTACTTGGCTGTTGAACAATTAAGTTCCCGGTGTTCCAATCCATCAAATAATCACAAACCTGACATTTCTGGAAGACTTGATGTTCTTCATGGACGATTAGGCCGTCAGGAGGTTGATGATTATTTTAGTCACCCAGACAATGTTTGGATGATGGATAATAACAAAGATACGCTAAAACAACTGATGCTTGATTCAAAGGAGTATAAAGAACTTAAAAAAGGTGTTAAAGATACATTACTAGGTTTTCTAGGTTCAGATCAACAAACTCGGTGGTCAGCAATAGGATCGATAGCCGGCACATTGGGAATTATTATTTCATTAATTGCTTTGTTCAAATCTTCGGATTCGTCTAATCTAAATCCAAAAACAGATACTACTCCTCAGAGACAAGCAAATCCAAATAAAACAGTATCTCCAGGCTCAAATAAATAGTAAATTTTGTTTTTATTAACAAAGATATTTATATTTCAAGCTCATATTTTTGTAATAAAACTAAAATTTGTTGATTCAACATCGAAAGAACCATAAGTTCTAATGTAAGGTAACTAATGAAAATGTACAAGATATATGTATCTGGCGCTTTGACTGACGTAGAAAATCCAATAGAAACTAAAGCACTATATGAAAAAATAGGCTTGGTTTGTGAAAAAGTTGGTCTTCAAGCTTACGTACCGCATTTACATACTGATCCAGTGAATAATCCTGATATTACTCCTCGTGAAGTTTTTGATAAAGATAAGTATGAAGTTAGTATATCTGACTTGGTTATTGCTTATCTTGGTTCGCTTTCTTTCGGTGTAGGAATGGAGTTAGCGTATGCAGAGAACAACAAAATTCCTATCATTCTTTTGTACGAAACAGGTAAGCGGATATCAAGATTTCCTCGTGGTATTCCGACTGTGATTGCTGAAATTCAGTTTAATGACTATGAAGATGCTTTAAATCAGTTAAAAGAGGTTTTATTAAAGTGGAAACAATAGCATCTAATATTTTTCTTCTCAGCAAAGCAGTATAGTAAAATTTAAAGTTGAAACACCATGCAAGATATTTTTTCATCTGAACAATACCATCAAAGACCAACATGGGATGAATATTTCCTCATGTTGGCTAAATTAGCCGCAACTCGCTCAACTTGTCTTGCTTTTCCAGTGGGTGCTGTAATTGTTAAAAATAAGCAAGTTGTAGCCACAGGTTATAATGGCTCACCGTCAGGCTCGGCTCATTGTACAACCCAAGGATACTGCTATCCAGGTTTAAATAGCTGTGATGCCAGTAAAATACTACCATCAAGGGCTGTACACGCGGAGGCAAATGCGATCGCTCAAGCGGCAAAGTATGGTATATCTACAGATGGATCAAGTATATACGTAACGTTAGAACCCTGTTTATCTTGTTTAAAGTTAATTATCTCCGCTGGAATCAAAGAAATATTTTATGAAACTTCCTTTAACAGTGGAGAAAAAGCTTTAGTTAGAGATTCCTTTGTTAACGAAGGTTTAGTCACAATTAAGCAAGTTCAACTTTCTGAAAATATAGCCAAAAAAGCTGCTTCTTTTCTTTTATCTTCCATATCTGTGAGTGATTTTGCTAATACTTAAGGTTGATGACTGCGACGAATTTCTGTAATTTGATCTGCCACATCTAAAAGAGACGTTGGCATCTGAGAACCTGTGAGAATAATATCAACATGAGGGGGACGGTGAGAAAGAAACTCTAAAACCTCAGTTTCTGGAATTAAACCGAAATTAATCGCTAAACTCAACTCATCTAATAACAATAAAGAATACTTACCTTCATTAACTACCTTTTGGGTATGTTGCCAAAGTTGTTGCAAAGCCTGATTTTCGGCTGCGTCCAAATCGGAACTATCAATACAACGGGGCAAATCACAGCGAATCCAATCTAAATGTTGTCCCATTTGGGTAGGTCGTTCATGTCCTTGACGAATCCCACCTTTGAGGAATTGGACTATTAATACTGGTGTACCTTGTCCAGCAATTCTCAGCGCTTGTGCCATGACGCTCGTAAAAAAGCTCCGCTGGGAACTAGTAAAAACTTGCAATAGTCCTTCTACGGAATATGGTAAGCTGAGAGTCGAATTTAGACCTGGGGTTTCTAGTTGGGCAACCATAAGGCAAAGTTTAAAAACTCACTATAAATTTAATGATTTACAATTAAATGCAAATCTTCGCTGATAGCAAAACATATAGTTATCATACAGCAGTATTCATAACTAAAACCGCCTTGATATTTAGTTTTAACTTTTTCACTGATTTAGAGATATTTTTCCTACAAATGATTTAAGATTGCTATAACAAAATATCCTGCAAAAATAGTGAATTTTATATATGAGGGTTAAGTTGTGGTGAGATTAGTAATTTTAGGGGGTTCAGGGGCAGGAAAAAGCACTCAAGCCCAAAAGCTTGGTAAGTTTTTTGATGTTCCCTTGGTTTCTACCGGTGAAACTTTACGAGCAGCCATATCTGGAAATAGTCAAAATAGTGCCTATGGTGAATTAAATGATTTAGTTATGGAAGCTAAACCTTATTTGGAAGATGGAGAGTCAGTTCCAGATCAAATGATGATTGAATTTATTAAAGTCCGTCTCAAGCAAGTCCTAAATAATGGTAATTGGTAATTGGTGATTGGTGATTGGTAATTGGTAATAAATAGTTTTATTGCTATTACTCAGTTATTCTATAAGGCAGTAAGCAAAAATTTTGAGGCAACTTCGATGACTTGGCAACGTCCTGACGGGAGAACCCCCTGTGAACTCCGTCCCCATAGTTTTTATCCTAATTTCACCCGCTTTGCACCTGGTTCTGTTTTAGCTAAATGTGGTGATACTCAAGTTCTGTGTACCGTCAGCGTTGCGGAAGGAGTACCTAGATTTTTAACTGGTAGTGGTAAGGGTTGGTTGACAGCTGAATATAGAATGTTGCCTTCTGCTACCCAGAAACGCCAGGAACGGGAATTAATGAAATTGTCGGGCAGAACACAGGAAATTCAGCGTTTAATTGGGCGGAGTTTAAGGGCTGCCTTGGATTTTGAGGCTTTAGGAGAACGGACGCTAACTGTGGATGCAGATGTATTACAAGCGGACGCAGGAACGAGGACAATGGCAATTACAGGGGGGTTTGTGGCTTTGGCTCATGCTATTTCTCAATTATTGCAGCAGGGAGTTTTAGAGCGATCGCCTTTATGTGGACAAATAGCAGCAGTTTCTGTAGGCTTGTTGGAGGGTGAACCATTTTTGGATCTTAACTACGTTGAAGATGTAGCCGCAGATGTGGATTTTAACGTAGTCATGAATCATAAAATGGGAATTATTGAAGTTCAGGGAACAGCGGAAGCGGGAAGTTTTAGCCGTCAACAATTAAATCAAATGCTAGATTTTTCTGAACAAGGTATCCAGCAATTATTAACTGCTCAAAGAAATGCAATTAGTGATTGGAATACTTTGTTTATCTAAGGTTAAGTTGTCATAATTCCCAAGTACCAAAATTCAATTAGTGGCCGTAAACTGCTTGCAACCAAAAAGAAATTTAGAACAATCTTGGATAATTCGCTGTTTGTCATCATTTCTGTTGTTCGGTCAAATTCTATTGCATTTCCTGCGCGGAAAAACCTACTATCGCAAAATATTAGAACATATGGTAACGGCAGGCCCGGCTTCTATTTCTCCAGTCTTGCTAGTTAACGGTTTTGCGGGGATGATTTTCACTATTCAAACCGCTAGGGAATTAGTGAGATTTGGGGCTGTAGATAGTGTTGGAGGTGCATTTGCTTTAGCATTTTGTCGAGAACTAGCGCCGATTCTTACTGCTAGTATTATCGCTGGACAAGTTGGTTCAGCCTTTGCTGCGGAATTAGGGGCAATGCGGGTGACGGAGCAGATTGACGCTTTATATATGCTCAGAACAGATCCGATTGATTATCTAGTTTTACCTAGAGTCATTGCTTGCTGTTTAATGATGCCTGTAATGATGATTTTTGCTGTAGTCACAGGTATAATTGGCGGGGCTTTTGCGGCTGCACAATTTTATCAAGTTGTTCCCGAAACATTTTTAGAATCGGTGAGAGCGTTTTTATTACCATCAGATATTTTTATTATTTTACTTAAAGGGTTAATTTTTGGGGCTATAGTTTCTGTTAATGGCTGTAATTGGGGACTGACAACTCAAGGAGGTGCAAAGGAAGTGGGAGAATCAGCCACAACAGCAGTTGTTACTACTTGGGTGGCAATTTTTATTATGGATTTTATCTTGGCTTTGCTACTGTTTGAAAAACCTATATTGTAATTTTAGGTTTATTTAGAATAATACTGCTTGACGCATGGTAACATATAAGTTACTATAAGACTGTCTCTGTTATGAAAGTTGAAGAATATCTTAAAGAAGATGGTTCCAGTCCTTATCAAGAATGGTTTGATAAATTGGATGCTCAAGCTGCTGCGAAGGTGACTGTGGCTAAGTTTCGTTTGGAGTTAGGTAATACATCAAATGTTAAATGGTTTGAGGGAATTGGTGAATATAAAATTGATTGGGGTCCAGGATATCGGATTTATCTGGCTCAGGATGGTAAGCAACTTATAGTATTATTTGGTGGAGGGACAAAGAAAAATCAGCAATCTGATATTAGTCGTGCTAAAGAATTGTACCAAGAGTACAAAAAGCGAAAAAAAGAACTTACGATAAATCAAGAGACTGACAACAAGAATAAAGAGAAAAGGTAGTTATTATGGCACTTACCAGAGATTTCACAGAAACTATTAACGCACGAGTGGAAAAAGATTCTCAGTTCACAATAGCTCTACTTGATGAAGCTATTTTTCTCTTCCTGAATGGTGAACCAGAAACAGCAAGATTGATTTTGAGAGATATTGTTAATGCAACGGTAGGTTTTGAACAATTGGCAATTGAAACGTCTAAACCTAGCAAGAGTTTACACCGGATGTTATCGGCAAAAGGTAATCCGACAATGGATAATTTGACTGCTATTTTGAATGTTTTGCGGAAAAAGCTGAATATTGATATCAATGTTCAAACGACAGTTATTTCTTCTTAAAGATTTTATTTATTGTTTTTGTCTAGTAACTTTTGAGAAAATATGAATAAGAAAACACAAAAAGAAACAGAACTCCAAAAGATAGCCAGCAATGGTTTTAATCTTCAAAAAAGAAGCGATACAGATATTGATTTAGCATTTATTTCTCTGAAAATTGCTTTAAAGGCTTACTTTTCTACTTATCATTGTTACAAGAGTTCGATGAATCTTTTTATAATTAATGGAGATTGGTCAGATGATATAATCTATCCGGGTTACCTTGAAAAACCAATGTTAGCAAAGTATTGTGAAGCATACACAGAGTGTATAATTCACTTTCATCATTTTGCTGAATTAGTGTGCAAGAATTTTTTAAGACATGATAATCCTTTATTTGTGGATTTTCCCTCTAATGACAAAAATATAGTCTTAAAATACAAGATCATTAAAAATGAATTATCTCTAGAAGATGAGAATAATGTAAAAACAACTCGCTTTTTAGAGACTTTAAAAGCATTGTTAGAACTTATTCAGGAAAAAAGTTTAAAAAATGATTATTATAACGAAAGGAATAAGAGATTACTGGGTGTAGCAAAAGAATATTTCTGTTGTGTTTATGGATGAGTTCATCAACCAAGTTTATATCCCGTAATTTATCTTTTTAAAATAAAAATCTTCTAGTCGGCTTGAGCCGACTTTTGCTATTAGACTGGGAATTTATTCCCAGGCTGTTTTGTTTATTTACCGATGTATCCTTTATTCTCTCAACAATCCCCTGCGGTGATGATCAGCGATTAGTACAACTGACTACTGACAACCAACCACAAATAATGATAAAGAAGGTTAAGGACGATAATTGATGGCTTAACTTGACGATATTAAAAATTTCCAGAGTTAAACCGGAAAATTGTCAGAAGTTCGCTATGGTATTGCCAAGAAACAAGCTATGTAATGATAATGCCATGAACAAAACTGTTGAAGTCCACTCCAGTGTATCGGCACTAGTCCAACGGGCGCTAGAATTGATTCTGTCGAAAGTGGAAACTGCTATTAGCGAACGGGGGCAATTTACAATTGCTTTATCAGGTGGCAGCACACCAAAACCGTTGTATGAAGCCATTGCTAATCAAAAGTTGCCTTGGGATAAAATTCATGTATTCTGGGGAGATGAGCGTTATGTTCTGGCAGATCACCCTGATAGCAATGAACTGATGGCGCGACGAGCATGGTTAGATCAGGTTGCACTTCCCCAAGCTAATATTCATGCTATCCCCACTTTGTCGGCTAATCCAGAAGTGGATGCAGCTAAGTATAACCAGCATCTCCAAACATTTTTTAATTCTACATCGGGAGAGTTCCCGGCATTAGATGTAGTTTTACTGGGAATGGGTGATGATGCCCATACTGCATCTTTGTTTCCCCACACGAAAGCTCTCAAGGTGTGCGATCGCCTAATCACTGTTGGTAATAAAGATGATAATCTCCGCATCACCTTTACTTACCCATTTATTAACGCGGCTCGCAGTGTGATTTTTTTGGCTGCTGGTGCTAACAAAAGACCGGCTTTAGCCCAAATTTTCGCACCGGTGGCAGATGATTTCGTCTATCCATCTCGGCTAATTAAACCCCAGGGAGAACTTTACTGGTTGCTAGACGCAGCCGCTGGTTTGGAACTTCAACACTAACTATGATTCTTGAGATTTGGATGATTTAGATAATTAAGAATAATCACCAATGATCAACTTGTTCTCACTCTAAGTAATTGTTAGCATTAAACGCTAAGGTTACTTATGTGCTTGTCAGTAATATTTTTACAACGACCTTCACTAAGGCTTAAATCCATGATCGTCTGCCCTAATTGCAATCATCCCAACCCAGACGGCGCTGTTCAATGTGAAGCTTGTTATACGCCGTTACCAGCTACAGCTAGTTGTCCTAATTGTGGAGCAACTGTACAGTCAGATGCCGCTTTCTGTGGTCAGTGCGGTTACAATCTCCATTTTGGTGTTACTCCCGCAGTTGCCCCAACTATTGCGATTAACCCTGTACAACCAGCGCCAGTGGTCGCTCCTGACCTGATGATGCAACTGTTACAGCCCGATGCTTTAGAAATTGCGCCCGCCGCCAATCCTCCTGTTAGCGCTATTCCCGCCCCTGCACCGGTGGCTGTAGTTCAGGAACAAGCTGTTTATGTTCCTTCTGTCACACCAGCACCAGAAGTTTATATTCCCCCTGTACTGACACCCGCACCTGTAGTTCAGGAACAAGCTGTTTATATTCCTTCTGTCCCTGCACCGGTAGCACCTGAACCAGAAATTTATATTCCGCCTGTGCTGACAGCCCCACCTGCGCCTGTAGCACCAGAACCGGAAGCTTATATTCCTCCTGCTTATGTACCTCAGATCGATCCCCTCACAGTTCCTGAAGTAGCCCCAGCCGCACCACAAGTAAAGGTGGCAAATACCCAATTGCAAAAGGTAGTAGCACGGTTATTCCATGTTCAAGCCAACCAAGAAATAGAATTACCACAAAATCTCTCGGTTGTGCATATTGGTAAGCCGAATGATCGTATTCCTCCCGATATAGATGTTTCTGGGTTCCCAAATTCGGAAATTGTTTCGCGGATTCACTCAGACATTCGGATTGAGGGAGATGCTTGTTATCTAGAAGATGCAGGTAGTTCCAATGGTACTTATGTCAATAACTTACCTCTGTTACCTGGAAACAGACATCGCCTCCGTCCAGGCGATCGCATCAGCTTGGGTAAAGGAGATTTAGTCACTTTCTTGTTTCAACTCTCTTAGGAATAGGGAATAGGGCATAAATATTCCCCCCTGCTCCTATCACCATAGCTGATTAACTCTTGTTGCTAGTTATCCCATAAACTAGATAACTAGCAACTTGGGTAATAACATGATTAATGATATAGAGTATATCAGGCAAGCTGAAGCTAATCGCGTAGAAATTCTCAGCGAAGCACTACCTTACATTCAACAATTCGCTGGCCGTACCGTTGTGGTTAAATACGGTGGCGCAGCCATGAAGGATAGTAACCTCAAAGATAAAGTTATTCGTGATGTGGTCTTTTTATCTTGCGTTGGCTTGCGGCCTATTCTAGTGCATGGTGGTGGTCCAGAAATTAATAGTTGGTTAGGCAAGTTAGGAATTGAAGCGCAATTTAAAAATGGTTTGCGTGTTACTGATGCAGCAACAATGGATGTAGTGGAAATGGTGTTAGTGGGGCGGGTAAATAAAGAAATTGTCGCTTTGATTAACCAAGCTGGAGGGATGGCTGTAGGGCTTTGTGGTAAGGATGGTAACTTAATTACGGCTCGTCCTCAAGGTGATGAAGGGATTGGGTTTGTGGGGGAAGTTAGTAATGTCAATATCAAAATTTTAGAAACACTTGCTAGTAATGGCTATATTCCCGTTGTTTCCAGCGTGGCTGCTGATGAAACTGGACAGGCTTATAATATTAACGCGGATACGGTAGCGGGGGAAATAGCCGCAGCTTTGGGCGCGGAAAAGTTAATTTTGCTGACTGATACCAGAGGAATTTTAAGAGATTATAAAGACCCTTCTACTTTAATTCCGAAAGTGGATATTCGGGAAGCGCGGCAATTAATTACTGATGGTATAGTCAGTGGAGGGATGATTCCTAAAGTGAATTGTTGTGTGCGATCGCTTGCTCAAGGAGTCAAGGCTTCACATATAATTGATGGGCGGATTCCTCATGCTTTACTGTTAGAAGTATTTACAGATGTGGGAATTGGGACAATGATTCTCGGTTCTCATCAGTCGAAACAATAATCGAGATTGGGGACAAGTTACAGCAAAATTAATTCGGAAGGGTTTAGCATTGCTAAACCCCTACAGGATTCATTGGTAAAATTTCATTTACCTACAATCTGCGGTAAGTTAAAATTCAAGTTATTGAGTAACAACTGACAACT
>NZ_VIKZ01000024.1:46770-59984 GCF_009711985.1 Dolichospermum sp. UHCC 0260
ACAACTGACCAATGACCACAGAAAATTTAGAACTCGCTAAATCTCATTATCAAATGGGGACAACTGCTTTTGAAAATGGTCAATATCGGAAATCTGTAGAAAATCTAGAAACAGCCAGCGCCCTATTAGAAAAAAATACCCATTTTGCTGGTGAAATCGAAATTTGGTTGGTGAATGCTTATGAAGCTGCGGGACGTTCGGAAGAAGCGATAAATCTTTGTCAACAACTCCTTCGTCATCCCCATTATGAAATTCGTCAACAAGCAAAGCGCCTACTATATATTTTAAAAGCGCCCAAACTTAACAGACCTAAAGAATTGATGACAGAAATTCCCGATTTGGACATAACTTCTGATCACAAATCCAAAATAGTTGTCACTTCTCAATCTAAAAAATCTACATTTAAACAAAAACCTGGAGAACGAGAATATATTGACCTGAATACAGTCAATACTAAAGATAATAATTTTGTTTGGGTAGCTTTAATTGCTATTGGTTTAACAATTTCCTATTTAGTTTGGTTAAGTTTTTAGTAAATAAGGAGAAATTTAGTCATGAATGTATTCACTTTCATTAAGGTGATATTACAGTTAAGCAAATCTGTGTTTTTTTTAATTAGGAAAATTGGAAAATTTACCAAAATTAAACCTATTGTATTTATGGTAATTTTTTCTTCATTACTATTATCTGGTTGTGTAAAGTATGATTTAGGAGTCAACTTTAACAGCACTAATAATGGTGAATTAGTACAACATATTCAATTATCGGAAAAAATCACTATTTTTAGTAGTGATTATCTATCACAATGGTTAAAAACTTTAGAACAACGAGCGCGACAATTAGCAGGTTCAACAGAGAGAATTTCACCATCAGAAATCGTTGTTAAAATTCCCTTTACCAGTGCAAAGGAATTACAAGAAAAATTCACTGGCTTTTTTAATACTCGAACTGATGAAGATGGTAATGGTTCGGAAATATCAAATATTACTTCAACTTTAGTTGCAGAAGATACGAATTTTTTCCTATTTTCCAGAAATCATTTAGTTTATGATTTAGATTTGCGTTCTTTGGCTATGCTGACCACTAAAGGTGATAGTTCTATTGTCAATCTAGACTTTAGCCTACAGACACCTTGGGGAGTCAAGAATATTGAAAATGATGAAAATGCTATCCAACCAGAAAAGCATGGTAATCAACTGCTATGGACAATTAAAGCAGGGGCTATAAATCATGTAGAGGTAGTTTTTTGGTTGCCGAATTTTCTGGGAATTGGGACTTTGTTAATTATCGGATTTGTGTGGTTAGGATTATATCTGAGATATACATTTTTACCAAATCCAAGTATTCAGTTAACTGCCAAAAAAGACTAACTTTAATTATTCTTCTTCATTGTTTGCACCAAGAAAACTAAAATCCCTCCAGACAGCAGCAAAATTCCCAACCAAATCAAAGGTTGTGCTAATCCAATTGTTGTTCCTTGCTGATTCTCATTTACACTTAGCCTAGATTGAAGAGTATCTATATTCTTTCCTGTAGCCACAGTGACAACAAACTTTAACTCAAAAGGTTTAAAACTTCCTTCAGTCACAGGTTTACCACTTAATTGCAACTGATAAGCCCCTGGTTTGGGAAAAGTTACTTCTGCCCCTGGAATGCCTTGATAACGTTCAGCTTGAATAGGTTTTAATGGAGGTTCAAGTAATGCTGGTTCTCCCACTGCATGAGGTTCAGCATAAATAGCCAACTGACAATTACAATCTTTTAAAGGAATTACCTTACCACCTTTCCGAGTCAGGGCAAACCAAGCTTGAGTAACTTCTCCAGCGCGAGGATTATCATTAGGTTCTATATGGATAGTAGCACCAACATCTGCCGATATTTTCACCGTATGGGCTAAAACTTGAGTATTTGTAGTAACTATTAAACCAAATAAAACTAATAATAGATACTTGATTTTGTGTGCAGGAGAAATAGTTAATTTACCGCGATTTATTGGGAGGAACATAAAATTTTTCTAGACGTAAACATAACCAAGAATACCGCGAACGGATCAACAATACAGCTAAGGTAATTAGACTCAGTAACACGGCTGCTAATTGGTTTTGCCAACTTAATCTTACAGCCCCCAGATAATGAGAACCAATCATAACCGTATGAATAGCACTCAATAACAAAGCTGGTACACTCAAAAGATGAATATGCCGCCAATGTTTACCTAATGACTTTTGCATAACATCAAAACTTGTACAAGCCGCAGGGAGCATTAATACCAAAGCCACAGCCCCAGCACTCATTCCCCACTGAAATTCTAACGGTAAAAACCAAAAAGCGGTAAGATTCCAGTCTAGTGAGTGTTCAAGATTATGGATAGTATGTACTACCGAAAGCACAAAAGCCCCAACGCCCAACGCCCGACGGTAACGCAGAGGTGCAGACCAAAAACTATTTACAGGCCGGGCAATCAATGAGAGATTTAAACAAATTAAGGCAGCGTGTCCGCTATAGTCCATCATCGTATCCCCCGTCCGCAATAGGGTAATAGCACCAATAATCAGAGTTACCCACCCACCCAAGCGAAATAATTGACTCCGCTGATCTTGACTAATTAACGCCGTGGAAACACCTACGCCCAACATGATGGGTAGTGTGCCAATTCCAAAAGCTAACATTGTTGCTGTAGCTTGCCACAAATTCCCTGTAGCCGCAGCTTTAATTTGAGCCGCATATAAAAAACCACAGGGCATTAATCCCCAAGTCATGCCTAAAAGTGCCGGTGTCCACCATTGAGTTTGTGAAGATAATTTCAGCATGGCCGCACTCAGACGGTTGTGTAAATTCCCTTTTAATATGGGGTGTAATAGGGGTATACGCGGTAAAAAATCGGGTTTAACTTGCCCTAAACCAAACCAAATCAGCATTATACCTGTAATAATAGCTATCCACCGCCGCAAATCACTACCAACTCCCGCCAGTTGTCCACCTTCTACTAATACTGAGCCTAGTGCGCCAATACCAGCACCGACGAAGGCATAACTTAACATTCGCCCCAAATTTAGTAATGTATGAAATTTTAATTGCTGTTGCCAACTTGGATTTTCCTGCTGCTTGGACAGAGAAAAAGCTACAGTCAGGGGTCCACACATCCCAAAGCAATGTCCAAAACTGCCTAGAAACCCCAGAAGCGTTATGAGTAATAAATCTAGCATATTTTTGATGGGAACTGGGAATTGGCAATTGGGACAGTATACCTTTTACATCTCTTATCATGATGTTTATGTGTTTGAAAAGTATATGGCGATTAGAAAGATGCCTCCGGCTCCCGTCAGGGATACGCTACTACAAAAACTAAGTCCACCTGCGTGGACTAATCAAAAATCAATGTTTTTAACCCACGCAGGTGGTCACTGAGCTTGTCGAAGTGTGGGTTTTGTCTGTGTAGACGCGGTTTCCAACCGCCCAGAAATGTATGAATTTAGATTTTTCACAGGTTCGGCACAAATTACAGCACTTCCCGGTGTTATGAGGTACATATCTAGCGGGCAAGACTTGTACTGAGCTTGTCGATAGCGCAGCGTGGCGTTAGCCATAGTATGCCCGCACCACAAGAGTTTCATGATTCAACTTTGTACCTCATAAAAGCGGAAACCGCTGTATTATTAATTCTACGTCTACTTTGTTAAAATAAACTCTTTTAGAACTAAGTAGGTGAACGGAAAAAAACCGTAGACGCGAAGCGGCTTCTCGAAGAGTAATATGTAACGAAAAGTAAAATCGCCCAAACCCTCTTCACTCTTGCCTCTTGCCTCTGGTTACTGAGCGAAGTCGAAGTATTGCCTCAAGCCTAGTGCCATAACGACGATTTTCAATGCTAACCTACTTAGTCTTGCCATTAACATGAAAATATTACTTGTAGAAGATGATCAACGGATTGCTAAACCCTTAGCCGAAGATTTAAAACATCAACGTTATGTTGTAGATATTGCTAAAGATGGAATTGAAGGTTGGGAATATAGTCAATCAACACTTAACTATACTTCTATTCAAGGGACAATTGAAATTACAAATCGTCGGCTAGGTTCTCATCTCTACGTCAGTGTCAAAGATATAGGTGTAGGAATTGCTCTAGATAATTTGGAAAAAGTTTTTGATAGATTTTGGCGAGCCGATGAATCTCGCACTTATAATTGTGGTGGTTCTGGTTTGGGTTTAGCTATTGCTCAAGCTATTGCTAAAAAACATGGTGGATTAATTACTGTTAAGAGTGAATTGGGAATTGGTAGTTGTTTTACAGTCCGCTTATTATCTACTTCAAAATGAAGTATTTATAAAAATATATCATTAAAAAATTAGATTGGGTTTAATAATTACCCAACCTAATTAAATGATAAAAACTAAATTGTCAAATACATTCTTGACTGATAAAATATTGCATCACCTGATAAATTCATTCTATTTCACAGGATGATGCAAATCGTAGGTAAAAGGGTAAAATACAAGAAAAAATTATTTTTTAGGTGGTGTGGTATGTGGTGTGGTATGTGGTGTGGTGGGTTTAGCTGTGGGTTTAGTTGTGGGTTTATGTGTAGGTTTTTTACCTTTTTTTGTCACTGAGTGGTGGTGATGATTAGATTGAACTTCGGCTGCAAAAGCATTCTGACAGATTCCACCCAAAGTTAAGAAACTGATTAAACCAAGACTAAAAATGGCTTTAGCTGTGCTTTTCATTGTTTAAAAATTACAGATATTAATCAAGAATTTAAACCCGAAAATCCGCCAATTTACAAAACTAACTAATAAAATGTACTTATTAGATAACGCTATTGATAATAAAGATGCCCAAATAGCAATGCGTACTGCTAATCAAATTACTTTTATCGTTGCTAAAATGAATAAAAATTTCCCTAAAAAAATACCAGTGGAAGTTACTTTATTAAACTACTATGAACGAGAATTAGAAATCTGGATTCCCACAGGAAATAAACCATGGTTAAGTAAAACATCGAAAAATATAAATCGCACTTGGTTATCTATTCGTCCTTTAGTTTTAGCTCATGGTGATACAAGAGAAGCACATAAATTTGACCTGTTAATAAATACTCTTAATCATGCTTCATTATTTAATGAGTATACACAAATTACCACTTTATTACAAAAAGAACAGGATAATCTAGAAAAAGTATTTCAATGATCAAATAGAGATGCAGCAAAGATTTATAAAGAATCACCTCCAGCCTAAAAAATAACTGGAGGCTATGATTAAAGACATTGGAATGTGGACTAGTTCAACTGTAAATCTAACTTGATCTTTAGAAGATTGTCTCTGTCTATAGGAAAGTTTAAATTTAATTTATTTCCGTCTAATTGAATAGATAAAAAAAATACCCCCAGTTGTGAACCGAGGGATTCTGCAAGTCGGAATTATCGCACAAAGACATTCGCGTACCCAGAATAGCAATGCAACAACGGAAAATAACCATGGGGGGAATTGGTAAAATTATCTTCTATTCCCCATTTCTCAGCTTAATTACGAATATTTACTTCCTGTAAATAATCTTCTGGTTGAAGAGATACTCTCCGCTGAATAGGAGTGTTTTGTCTTTCAGCAAGGGGAACTGTTTTTAGGATAGCTAATTCTTGTTGCTGATTACGTAGACGTAACTTGTGGGAATATTCTTCTAGTTTGACTCTTGCTTGTGCATAAACTTCAGCATCTTTAGGAACTCTTTCCAGTAGTTTAATTGCTGCGAAAAAGTTACCTATAGAGGCTTGATTGTGAGCTTGATATAAATAGTATCCTGATCTAACTTGACGTTTTTGATTGTACTCAGCTAATTTCTGTTTAACCATAGCACCAGCAGAACTTTCTTCAGGTATTTGCTGTAGATAATATAAAGCTGTTGAGAAATCTCTCTCCTCGGCTTTTGCATAAGCTTTGGCTAATAAGGATTGTGTTTGGGCTTCAATATTTAATTTTGCTTGTGCAACTAGGGGCTGAATTTTCGATTGCCAATATGAATTAATTGGAACTTTAGGTGCATGATATAATACGTCTGTCCATCGTCGTTCTTTTAAGGCTTTTTCAGTGAGAACATAATGTTTTGCATCTTTTTGCCATTGGTTTTGCCATTCTTCAATTGAAGCTTGAGCTTCTGGATAAACATTACTATTAAGGGGGATTGACCGAGCTAAATTAATGGCTTTTTGTAAATCTCCAGATTGATATCTGGCTATGGCTTTATATAAAATTTCTGTAGCTGAGTAAGCTTGAGAATTGTTAAATAAAGAATATACTCCCAATCCTAGTAGAACCGAATTAATTAATAAACCTAATCGCAGTCCGGCTAGTAATGGTTGGGATTTTTGATCTGTCGTTTCAATAGTTTTATCAGATAATTGAGACTCTGCTATTTGTATTTCTGCTGGGTTATTGTCCCATTCTATATGCTTGAGTAACCATAGTGCTTCATTGGCAGATTGAAATCGTTCTTGGTGTTGATAGCGGATCATCTGATTGAGGAACGCAACTAAATAATCATTGATAGAGGTGTCATGATCACACCAAATAATTTCATTAGTTTCAGCATCAATTTCTAATTCTAAGGGAGATAGTCCTGTAATAGCTTGAATAGCAATTATTCCCAAGGAATAAAGGTCACTATTGGGTTGGGTTTGACCAATAAATTGTTCTGGGGGAATGTAACCTAATGATGCGACAGGAATTTGATCTATGGAAAATTCTGTTTCAATACTAGAGTCTACTGGTTGAATTGAGCCAAAATCAATTAATACTAATCTGGCATCTATAGCTCGTCTAATTAAGTTTTCTGGTTTAATATCACAATGAATAAAGCCTTGAGAGTGAATAAATTCAAGAATAGATAAGGCATCTTCTAGAAACTTAATAATATCAACTTGACTCCATTTACCATGACTTTCAGGATCATGAGGTAATTCTGCTGCTAAAGACTCTCCAGGAATAAATTGTTGGACTAAATAAAACCGCTCATTTTCTTCAAAACAGGTAATAAGTTCCGGAATTTGGGGATGACGACCTAAATGTTTGAGGGTTTCAGTTTCTGTTAAAAACCGCAATCTTAGGTGGTCAAAATAGGAAGTAGATTGATAGTGATTCACTTTCAATTGTTTGACAACATATCTGGGTTTTTCTGGGTGGTACATATCCACAGCAATAAATGTTTGTGCAAACACTCCTGCACTAAGTGGTTGCACAATTTGGTAACGATCTTGTAATACTTGGCCGATCATCTGGTTGGTCATGATCTAGTTAGTCAGAAATCCTTATATATCTTTTCTGACATCGGCTGCTATTTTCCGGAATTATAGGCAATAATTCAGTATGTGAAATATTCAATAATTATTTCAGTATTTTTACTTATAATCTTCTTTTTCTGCAAAGGTATCAGTTAAAGGTTTGACGACCTTAGCGATCGCTTCTTGGACAAAAACTTTGATAAACTCATCACGGCGATTAATCTGAAACTGTTGTTGCACAACTTCTGTCATTCCCCCATCACCCCAATCTTGATCATGACGAAAATACTCGATAAAGCTTTTCCCAGCAATGCGGGTTAAATATGCGGCTGTCACTCCTTGAATTGCCCTCCCTACAATAAAAGTAGCCACATTAAGTTGCAAAGCCGTTGATAATAATTCAATTGCCCCTTTAACGATACCTAAACCAGCAATAGTTTTTCCTAAAGATAGGGCTAATTCTTTACCTCGTTCCATGTTTAAATCACAACCATAAAGCCTGCCAATTTCTACTACCATTTGGGCATTAACAGCAGCGGTTGCGAGTAAATCTACCATCGGTAATGGTGTGACAGAAACTACACCCGCACCAATCCATTGATAACGATCTACAATCTTATCAGCTTGGCGACGACGTTGAGAGTCTATAAGTTTGCGAGCTTCTTCTCCTAAGCGCAGAGATTGTAAGAGAATATTATCTGCTACTAAATCTTCACCTTCAGCGCGTAAAATAGAGGCCATGCGCCGTAACAAGGGGATAATATCTGCTTCTGGTTGGAAGGTTTCGCCGGTTTCTAATGCGGCTATTTGGGGATTAGCAGCGATCGCTACCACATCATTAGTAGCAATAAAGCTGCGTACCCGTTCCCGCAATCTGGCTAAGATCACTTCTATATCAGTCTCCGTGTATAAATCTGTTTTATTCAGCACTAAAAGCGATCGCTTACCAATTTCCGCTAAACCCCGCAGTGGTTCATATTCAGAACGCCGTAAATCATTATCTACCACAAATAACAATAAATCCGCTTCCGTCGCTAAAGCCCTAGCCAGTTGTTCCCGTTCCGTACCCGCTACTCCCGGTTCTAAAATCCCTGGAGTATCAGTAATTAAAATCTTCCGTTCCAAACCCTTCAAGCGCAAACAATAGGTTTCTCCCACCTGAGTTGTTCCCATTGGGGCATTCACCTCACCAACTATCCGCCCCATAATCGCATTTACCAGAGAAGTTTTACCGGCACTACCCGTACCAAAAACCACAACTTGAATTTCCCCTCTCGCTAAATTCGTTTCAATTTCCTTAGTGCGACTTAGCAAAGCTTGACGTGTCACCTCATCTTGAATTTGGGCTACCTGTTGACGTACCGCTTGCAGAGTCGAAGAAGCCGCATCAGATTTAGCCGCAGGAATTTGGGCAGAAGTCACTCTTGGGCGTTGACGACGGGATTTTGCTTCTCCCTTCCGCAGCACCAATACATAATAAACAAAGGCAGCAATTAAACCACCAATCAGTAAAACTAGCAGTAATAATAGTAAATTACCCAACAGCGGAGAATAGGACAACTGCCAGTACAACCGGGAAAGAGAATCAATTAGCCATAGGGTTAACGCCAAAATGACGATCAGGCCAACAATTAGTGTAACAATACGAGACAAGGGCATGAATGATAAAATTTAGGATCTATACAGTGTTTTTCTCAGCGAGAAAGTAAAAAGCCACAATTTTTGCTAAACTAACATTCAGTTTGTGTGCGGTGTTCCCTTAGAGGATGTTTTAAAAGTTTTTCATGTGTAAACAGACCCCTCTCCAAACCTCTCCCCTACCAGGGGAGAGGCTTTAAAACCCCCATTCCCTTGTAGGGAAGGGGGGAAGGGGGGTTAGGTTTTTGGAGATTATGGGTTTCATATAATACTTTTCAAACAACCTCTTAATGACCGGCTATTAAATTCCGCATTTTTTGTCTCACCCCAATTCATGGGAAAGTTAAAGGCCGAGTCACAATATGAACTTTATCTCTGAATTTAAACATTTTAGCTCTTTAAAAAAATTATTCCCTTCCTTGAGGATCAGACAAAAAATTGTCTTGGGGTATACTCTTTCCCTGGGAATAGCAGTTTTAGGTACATCTGGAGGGTTATTAGTAGGTAATAGCTATTTTCAAAGAGCTAGAAATAAGACAATCTTAATCAATCAAGAAGATATTTTACTCAATAATTTACAAAGAGGAATTTTAGGATCTTTCATCCATCAACAAAAGATTATAGCAACATTAGATCAACCAGACAAGTTACCCAAAGAAATCGCTGAATTAAACACAGAAATAGATAAATTAGAAATTCAATTTACTAAATTTCAAAACTTTACTCAAATCCAGAAAAATGGTAATTTGTCCGATTGGAGTCAAAAATATCAACGAAATATCAACAGCTACATCCAATTACTCAAAGAATTAGTCGAAGAAGTTTCTCAACTGGATGCACAATCAAATAAAAATCCAGAAATAAAGCAGTTAATTTTAAAAAAATATCAAATTAAAAATGTAGAGAAATTTTCTGACTTTGCTTACAGTTTAGAAACCCTAAGAGAACCCATTAAACAAACTAAAGAACAAGCAAATTTAGCTTACAATCACGCATTAAAAGTACAAGATGTGATTATTATTGTGAGTATGGCAACCTCCATATTAATAGCTAATATTCTCGCTTTATCCACCAGTAAAATTATTACTCAACCAATTTTAGAAGTTACTAATATTGCTCGAAAAGTTACCAATGAAGAAAATTTTGATTTACAAATATCTATAAATATTCAAGATGAAATAGGTGATTTAGCCAACTCTTTAAATCTCCTAATTCAACAAGTAAAACATCTTTTAGAAATACAACAAGCTGAATCCCAATCTAAACTAATTCAAAGTGAAAAAATGTCCAGCTTAGGGCAAATGTTAGCTGGTATTGCCCATGAAATTAATAATCCTGTAAACTTGATCTCTGGCAATTTAATTCACGCACACAAATATGTTGATGATTTATTCAGACTTCTGAAAACATATCAATCGGAAATTCCCCAAACACCACCACAAGTGCAAGCTGTAGCGGAAGAAATTGATTTAGAATTTTTAGCAGAAGACATACCTAAACTTTTTCAGTCTATGACAATTGGCGCAGAACGAACTAAAGAAATTGTTCGGAGTTTAAAAGATTTTGTGCGTGTAGATGAAACCAAATCACAATTATTAGATATTCCTTTTTGTCTAGATAGTACATTATTAATTTTGAATAATCGCCTTAAAAATAAAATTAGCGTTATCAAAAACTATGGAGAAATTCCCCAAATAACCGGTTATACAGGATTATTGTATCAAGTTTTCATGAATCTTTTAAGTAATGCTATTGATGCTATAGAAGAAAAATCTGCTCAAAATTCAGAATTTTCACCAGCAATAAACATAACTACTGAACGGCAAGAAAATGACTGGGTATTAATTAAAATTATAGATAATGGTTCAGGTATTCCTCCAGAAAATCAGCAGAAAATATTTGAAAACTTTTTCACCACTAAACCCAGAGGTGTTGGGACTGGTTTAGGTTTAGCAATTACCCATGAAATTGTCGTTAAAAAACATCAGGGGAAAATTACTTTTCATTCTGACTCGAATCAAGGTACAGAATTTACCATATTTCTCCCAATTTATCATTCATCAAGATCATGATCTTGATTTTATTCGGTGACTCCTGATTGCTCAATTCTGCTGTATTATTAATAATTAGGAGATATTAAAAACAACAGGAAAAAATTAATGGGACTGTTTGATCAAATTCTGGGTGCGGTTAGCAATTCCAATCAACCAGGTGGTTTGGATAACTTGATAAATATTGCTACCACAGTGAAACAATTAGGTAATGGCATTGGTGCAGACTCTTCCACCATGCAATCAGTTTTATCAGTAGTTGGTAAACAAGTACAATCATCTTTACAGGCAAAACAAACCAGCGACGGAAGTGAATCTGTACAAGATTTAGTCAATCAATTTGCCGGCACTTCCGCCGATTCCCAAGCTGTAGATACCTTATTTTCTCCAGATATTCAAGCAGAAGTAGCGAAAAATGCTGCCCAGGGTACTAGCTTAGATGTGAGTACAATTCAACAATTATTACCAAGTTTAGTGCCTTTAGTCTTGAGTTTCTTACAATCTGGTGGTAATCCATTACTAAATCAATTTCTAGATGCTGACGGTGATGGTGATGTGGATATTGCTGACGCGATTAAATTAGCTAGTCGGTTTTTAAGAATTTAACACTGGCTGGAATTTTTGTCGCTGAGAATCCACTGATACCAAATTAAGATCAAGCTGCATAGAATCAGATTTCAAGAATAATTGACCGCAGATAAACGCAGATAAGGACGGATGAATTCATGGATTTCATGATTCTGTGCAGCCCTACATATAATTGGGATGACAAATGATAGTTTTAGTAATTGTGAATAATTAACAATTGAGTTTATGACCGCAGCCGACGATAAAACAATAGTCCGCGAATACTTCAACTCCACAGGTTTTGATCGGTGGCAACGCATCTATGGTGATGGTGAAGTCAACAAAGTCCAGCTAGATATTCGCACTGGACATCAGCAAACTGTGGATAATGTCATTGGCTGGTTAAAAGCTGACAACAATTTACCATCATTATCAATTTGTGATGCTGGTTGTGGTGTGGGTAGTCTGAGTATTCCTCTGGCTATAGATGGTGCTAAGGTCTATGCCAGCGACATTTCCGCTAAAATGGTATCAGAAGCCCAGGATAGGGCTGTCATGGCTTTGTTCAATACCGTAAATCCCTCTTTTGCGGTACAGGATTTGGAATCTTTGAGTGGCAATTATCACACTGTCATCTGTCTAGATGTTCTGATTCATTATCCTCAAGACAAAGCTGATGAAATGATTTCTCATCTATGTTCTTTAGCTTCAGACCGAATCATTCTCAGTTTTGCCCCGAAAACCTTCTTCCTAACAATCCTCAAAAAAATCGGTACTTTCTTTCCTGGTCCGAGTAAAACCACTCGCGCTTATTTACATCGTGAAGCTGATGTAGTCAAAATTCTGCGAAAAAATGGCTTTTCAGTCCAAAGACAAGCTATGACGCGGACAAGCTTCTACTTTTCCAGTTTATTAGAAGCAACTCGTCCATCTGCTTAGGTGGCAAATTACAATTGATACTTCATATTCCCGATTTCTTAGAGAAGTCGGGAATTTTGTTATATTTCAATTTAAATGTATTATAATTAGAGCTTGCAAGGAAAAAATTTTTCCAAGTCTTGCAAAAAGGAATATATTAATCTATCTTAAGGAATATATTAATGACTTATTGAACTTAATACAATATGTTTTTAATAAATTAGAGAATAACTAAACGTGAATAACTGCCTTCAATCTCTACTTATGGGATCAAGCCACGCTAAACTATCAGCAGGATGTAGTAATTTTATCCATACCATTCTGAAAAAATAGAGGAGCCGTGGGGATTTTCCTCAAGGCAATGTGGGATACCACCTTTATCAACTCAGTTAGTAATGTTCTACTGGACATTCACAATATCTCAGATGTCAGGGAATGTCTCGGTTAAAAGTATCAGTAGTTGAGTAAATGGAGAAAAAAGAATGATGAGTAAAGAAGATTTTCTCTATCCCCGTGGTCGCTATTATGGTCATGTAAAACTAGAAAACTTGGTATTCAACGCGAACTTACAGGAATTTGCCCAGAAAGTCAGTTATATCTGCAATTTAGAAACAGGTGGCAAGATCTCACCAGATGAGGCTTATTATCAAATTAAGTTACTTTGGAAGCAATTAAAGCACTCAAAGAAAGAACTGAAAATCGGTGAACAACCTTTTCAAAGTAACGGTTCTGAAGAAGGAACTGACTACTGACAACTGTACGGGCGAA
>NZ_VIKZ01000024.1:60269-90692 GCF_009711985.1 Dolichospermum sp. UHCC 0260
ACAACGAACAACTGACTACTTCGTGATGATTGTCCAAACACCATCCCAGGACTTTGGTGGCGGTATTTGCTGGTACTTATAGGCGCGCTCTAAATGGATATGAACAGCCTGATTTGTCGGTTCGATGACTTGAGCTAATTTGAAGCGGGCGATCGCTTGGGTAAAATCCCTTAATATATAAGCATTGCGGCCAGCCTGGTAATGGTGCAAAAATTCCTGGCTGTATGCAATTGAATGAGGTGGAAAATTTAGAGAAAAAGCCAGCCCTCTTATTCTCGCTTCTGACTCCTGACTCCTGACTCCTGACTCCTGCTACTATTTAAGATTATTTTTTGATAATAATCTTCAAGTTGTTGTGTCGCCGATGTCCATCCCCATTTTTCTGCTTCTGCACGGGCATTTGTGCGGATAATAGTGATTTCCTCCCGTTGTTTCAACAGACGGATTGTAGCATTAATCGCTTCTTGAATATCGGCTTGCGGATCAAAAAGATATCCATTAACTCCATCTGTAACAATATCAGGGATACCTCCAGAACGGGCTGCTACCACAGGACACCCTGCGGCCATAGCTTCTAGCAGAACTAATCCCAGTGTTTCTGTGCGGGAAGGAAAAATAAAGGCATCAGCACTGGCAAAAGCCGAACCTAATTCTTTACCCATCAGATAACCGACAAAATAAGTATTTGTCCCCGCAAAGTGTTTTTCCAAAGTTTGTCGGTGGGGTCCATCGCCGACTAATGCTAATCTGGCATCAGGAATGGCTTCTAGAATGGGTTTAATACGTTCGATTTCCTTTTCAGCAGAAAGACGACCAACGTACAGTAACAAGGGGCTATCTGGATGATTTTGGGATAAGCGCGATCGCATTTCCGCACTGACTAAATCAGGATGAAATAATTCTGTATCTACTCCCCGTTGCCATAAATCACATCTTTCAATTCCATGGGCTGAAAGTTCCTTTACCATTGCCGTAGAGGTACACAAATTTAACTCAGCCTGATTATGACCAGCTTTAAGCAACTCCCAAAGTAACCCTTCTAACATTCCTAGCCCGTAATGTTGTAGATATTGGGGCAAATGGGTATGATAAGAAGCCACTAAAGGAATTTTCAGAACTTTACTATAGAAGATCCCTGATAATCCCAGAACTGCGGGATTAACAACATGAATAATATCTGGTTTAAACTCTTCCAAAGCATGACCAATTGCCGGGCGAGGCAGTGCCATTTTTAACTCAGGATAGAGAGGCAAAGGAAAGCCACTAACTCCGTAAACTTTCGCGCCTTTATGTTCAGTGATGCCACCTTCAGGGGCAAATACCAGAACTTGATTGCCATGACGTTGTAAATGGTCAACAGTATGGCGCAAGCGGGTCACGATGCCATCAACTTTAGGTAAGAAGGTTTCTGTAAATAGAGCAATTCTCATAAAAAGAAGGAGGTAGGAGTCAGGAGTCAGGAGTCAGGAGTCAGGAGTCAGAAGTCAGGAGGTAGGGGCGCAGTTAGGAGTCAGGAGTGGAAAATTAATCTACTGTTGCCTCTTACGCTCTTTCTATCACCTGTCACCTGTCACCTGTCACCTGTCACCTGTCACCTATTTTCTATGCCAAGAGACTTTGGGAAGAATTTGTTTGTGATCAACTCGGTGCTGATACTTGACGGAAAAGTTTAATAGTGAATCAAGTAGAGAATCCGAGAGTAAATGCGGTTGTAAACCCAAATCCAAGAGTTTGGTGTTTTTGGCGTTGAAATAGTGTTCTTCCTTCTCCACTCTGGGGTTGTCTATGTGGTTAATATCCACATTCAGTCCCATAGCGTTACCGGCTTTTTTCACCATCATTGCCAAGTCACCGACGCTAAATAGTTCGGTAAATTGGTTAAACACACGGAATTCTCCTGGTTCGGCAGGATTAGCGATCGCTAATTCAATACATCGCACCGTATCCCGAATATCCAAGAAGCCACGAGTTTGTCCACCTTTACCGTAGACGGTGAGGGGATGTCCTACAGTTGCTTGAATACAGAAGCGATTCAGTGCTGTACCAAATACGCCATCATAATCCAGGCGGTTAATTAACAGTTCGTCCATCCCCGTTTCATCGGTTAAGACACCGTAAACTATCCCTTGATTTAAGTCTGTAGCCCTTAAACCCCAGATCCGGCAAGCAAAGTGGATATTATGGCTATCATGGACTTTGCTCAAGTGATACATAGAACCAGGCTGCTTAGGATAGGGCAAAGTATCCTTGCGGCCGTTGTGTTCAATCGTGATGTATCCTTCTTCAATGTCAATGTTGGGAGTTCCATACTCACCCATTGTTCCCAATTTCACCAAATGGCAATCTGGGAAATCCTCCCGCATAATGTACAGCAAGTTCAACGTGCCAACCACATTATTGACTTGGGTAAGAACAGCGTGTTCACGGTCAATCATGGAAAATGGCGCTGAACGCTGTTCACCAAAATGCACGATTGCAGTTGGTTGAAATTCGTGTAAGGCTTTGTGCAGAAACTCGTAATTAGTAATATCGCCGATAAACAGATCAATAGACTTGCTAGTCAAATCCTGCCACCGCTGGAGACGTTGCTGAATTGGTGCGATTGGGGTAAGAGTTTCTACACCCAATTCATTATCCCAATGTCGCCGCACCAAACTATCTAAAATTCCAACTTCATAACCTCGATTAGAAAGGTAAAGCGCGGTTGCCCAACCGCAATACCCATCACCACCAATTACCAGGACTTTCATCTTTACCAGTTTTTACTCGCTGATAGCTAAATCTACCAGGTTTTGTGTCCCTTCTTCATCATTAAATTCTCTTAATGAAGGCAAGAGGCAAGGGGCAAGAGGTAAGGGGAGAATATTTTTCCTACTGACAACTGACAACTGACCATTGACCACTAACTATTGACTAATTTTATACTCCTGGGCAATGTAGTAAAACAGCCGATAATAATTTTGAAAGTCTTTGCTGCCGCTTTGTCCTTGCCAGTGATACTCCAAGTTCTCTTGGCTAATAGTCAATTTAATCACAGTCACCTTTTCCCCCGCTTCTACAGCTAATACCCCAGAAAACCCCTGATGAGTCCGAAAATTAGGGACTGGCTGAGAACTTTCAGTTAAGGACTTTAATACAGGCTTACTTGCATAAGCGCGAATTTCTACGTCTTTTTTGTTTGGTGAAACTAAAGCAATACCATCACTGTTGTCTGGGTTTCCTAATTGCTGCCAAGTATTCGGATAAGGAAACTCAAAACCATAACGATTATTTCTATATATATTCCATCTTGTCTCTTCAAGCTGGGAGTTATTAGCATTACACCCCCAGGAGATCATCCCTATCCCCACACCCGAAATAATAGCGCACAGTGCCTTGTTTATTTGTACCGCACCCCAAGTCTGTTTTATCATTCAGTTTTAACTAATAGATTGGTGGATCGTCTCTTAATCGCTTTGATGTTTCCTGAAGCCGCGCAAAACTTTCTTGGCGCGATCGCTCGATCATCAGTGTTTGTAAAATTGGTTCAAGAATCCGTTTAGCATCTTGATAACCTCGGTTTTGCAAGAGTTGAATCCGTTCGGGACTGAAATCTAGTAATTTGTTAAGACCACCCATATCTTCTGTTGGACGAATTTCAATTATTGTTTGGTTTGGAAATTCATGACGATTCCAAAGTTCACCATTTCCTAAATGAATGACGATCGCATGGGTACAACCGCGATTTGCTAAGGCTTTGAGAGGGACATTATCACCTAGCCAACCATCAACATAATGCTTGTCATCAATCTGGCGCGATTTAAATGCTAAAGGAATAGCAGCACTGGCGAGTAATGTTTGATAAATTTCTTCATCAGTTTTGGCTGATTGGACATGAATATATTCGGCGGATTGTCCAAGATTGGAGGCGATCGCATTGCCTATTGTGGGGACAATCTGACCTGCTTTGTGTGGAGATGGTAAGAAATTGTGTGCTGAAGGAAATGCGGCTACCCAGAGTTCGATTCCTGCTCGCAATTGTTGAGGATTGATTGCATAGCGTAAAAATTTATCCAGTGGGTTGGGATCACACAAAGATGCGTCTTCCTGTGAGAAATGCAAATATTTTGCCAAGGAATGCACGCTATTGGGGAAAAGTTGGTACGGGAGGAATCCGATGGCCGAAAATATGAATATCGGTTACGAGAAGATGGCAGCGAAGAAATTCTGGAAGAAATCCAATGAGATATGCCAGAGTTAATTGTCATTGCTGGTGCTAACGGATCGGGAAAATCCAGTCTAACCAAGTTGTCTGCATCTAATTTACCAGTGATCGATGCCGATGCGATAGCGAAGCGCTCCGTAGGAATCGCTCATGAACTTTCTTCTGAAAATCCAGAATCTGCTGCTTTTGCTGCTGCTAGAAAGGCGATCGCCCAACAATACAGCACTTCCCGGTGTTATGAGGTACATATCTAGCGGGCAAGATGCCCGCACTACAAGAGTTTCATGATTCAACTTTGTACCTCATAAGAGCGGAAACCGCTGTAGCGAAAACCACGACAATAAGCCTTAAGATCAACAATACCAGCACCGGGATTATCTTCACGAAACTGAGCTAAACCGCGTTTACTTTGAAACCCATAGTTTTTTCTTAATTGGGTTTTATTCCCCAATCCTATACTCTTCCCTGTTCCCTGTTCCCTTTTAAAAAACTCCAGTTTTCAACTTGGACGAGGTTTAGAACCCGGATTTCTCACAAGCGGAAAAAAACATTCATAAAGAGCGAAACAAAGGAAGTTTATTTGATACATAAGTAGCAAAGATGAAAAAAGGAAATCTCCTAAGTATATATTTGATAAATTTCGTTAAATATCAAGAGCTATTCAGGCAAAATATACTGACATAAATAATTGAGTATTAAAATTAGGCATGACAAAAAAGAGTTAAGAAAAAAACTTTTATCTCTACTCTAAATTAAAGCTAAAAATGAGCGGAATAATCGTCCCAAAAGAATTAAAGCTTCGGCTTCGCTCAGCTTTAACACCGAGCGTAGTCGAGGTGTTAACCAGGATTTGGTAATAACTTTTAATTTATGTAATCTAATGTTGGGTTGCGCTGTCGCTTTACCCAACCTACAAAGAATTGTCAGTTAATAAATTCACGTTTTTTAGCATACCATATTTAACAAGCAACTAAATCTTCAATAGCACTGGCTTGATTTGGTAATGCGGCTGTTAAAACCTCACTTCCTGATTCTGTAACTAATACATCATCTTCAATGCGAATTCCCCTCACATCTGAAAATTGTGCTAATCGTTCCCAATTGACTAAATCTTGATATTGAGAACGAGTTTTTGGATCATTTAAAATTGCGGGAACTTGATAAAATCCTGGTTCAATTGTCACTAACATTCCTGCACGCAAGGGACGATTTAACCGTAAATAACTTAAACCAAAACGACTACTTCGGCTTCTTCCTTGATCATAGCCGGCAATGTCTCCCAAATCTTCCATATCATGAACATCTAAACCTAAAAGATGCCCAATTCCGTGGGGAAAAAATAAAGCATGAAGATCCATTTTTACTAAATCTTCTGGTTTACCTCGTAAAATTCCTAAATCTACTAAACCTTCAGCAATTGTAGTTGCTGCTAATAGATGAATATCTGCATATTCTACACCAGGAGCTATATTTTGAATACAAGCATCATGGGCGGCTAAAACAATATCATAAATGTCTCTTTGGGTAGATGAAAACTTCCCAGAAATAGGCCAAGTGCGGGTAATATCCGCAGCCCAACCCGTCGCGGTTTCCGCACCTACGTCAGCTAAAAGTAAACCTCCTGATTGCAGGGAATGGTAATAATGATTATTGTGTAAAACTTCACCATGAACTGTCACAATACTGGTGTAGGCAGTGGTCATATTTTCACCCATAATTACTGCTTCCATTGCGGCACGGACTTCGGCTTCGAGTTTAGCTGAAGGTGTTGCCGCCATTCCGGCTTTGTGGGCTGTTACACTCACTGCCGCAGCTTTACGTAATTCTACCAAGGCGGCTTCGTCGTGGGTAAGTCGCAGGGAAACAATGGCTTTTGCTAATTCTAAATCAATTCCTGACAGGGGATTTTTTGGTAAAATCCGGCGATTTAAAAGTTGGGTTTGCTGTGTCCAAGTAGTTGCATCTTGTACAGGAAGAGTCGCCACATTTTCTAAATAATTTCCTAATTCTGCCATGGTTTTGGCTTCATCTGCGCCTATTTTGGCAGCAATTTCTTCTCGGCTGGGGGTTTTTCCATGCCACAGGGCGCTACTGGGGTGGGGGTCATCTATAAATAGTTGTAGCTTGCCACTTTCTAGGCGAATGACGGCATTTTCGAGAGGAATTCCGGCGAAATAGAGGAAATGGCTATTGGCGCGGTGGGGGAAGGTATTGGCTGGGAAGTTGCGGGGACTGCTATCACCAGACCAGAGAATGGCGGGAAAGTCTATGATTTCTGCTAGTTTTTGGCGACGGTGACGGAGGGTGTTTTGCATGGGAAATCTAGATTAAGGTTTCGCGCAAAGGCGCTAAGGAGCAAAGGCGCAAAGGAAGAAGGAGCAAAGGAAGAAGGAGTTTAAGGGTGTCAATTATCTATGTTTTTCTTTTCTGCTATTCTCAATTTAGCAGAACGAGAACGGGGGTTTTGTTTTATTTCTTCTTCTGTGGCAATTATGGGTTTTTTTGTCAATATCCTCAATAATGGCGAATTTCTCAAACCATGTTTAACTGGTCTGTCTTCTAAGCTGTGAAAGCTGATTATGGCGATTCTTCCCCCAGGAATCAGGGCGTTTGGGGCTTTTTCTATGAGGGTTTCTAGGACTTTTAATTCGTCGTTGACAGCAATTCGTAAGGCTTGAAAAACACGAGTTGCGGGGTGAATTCTCCCATGTCGGTATTTAGGGGGGACGGAGTATGCGATCGCATTTGCTAATTCTGTAGTAGTATTAAATGGTCGTTTTTCAACTATTCTTCTGGCTATTCTTCTGGAAAGTCTCTCTTCACCATATTTAAAGAAAATATCCGCTAATTCTTTTTCGTCCCATTCATTTATAATATCTCCAGCGGTGAGGGATTGTTGTTGGTTCATTCGCATATCTAAATTTGCGGTATTTCTAAAACTAAATCCGCGTTCTGGATTATCTAAATGATAGGAACTTACTCCTAAATCGGCTAAAATTCCATCATAACTATTTTCGATAAATTGGTAATTGGCAAAGTTGCTATGAATAAAATTAACTCTATCCCCAAACTCTGATAAATTCTCTTTTGCGGCTTTTAAAGCATCCTCATCTTGGTCAACACAAGTTACTTTTACATCTTCAGCAGTTTCTAATATTAAGCGACTGTGACCACCACCACCAACAGTTAAATCTAAATAATTTCCACCAGGTTGGATATTTAAACCTGTAATCACTTCTTGACTGAGAACGGGAATATGAGAAAATGTAACTTCTTCTAAATCTAGGGGTGTTTGTAAATCTGGTTGCATTATAAAATTATTGAGAGTAAAATTAAGAAGCAAGTTTGGCGTTTATAAAACTGAAGATTTTTTCTAATTCTAATAAACCTGCTATTTCTGGTTTTTCATCAGCATTTAGCAAATTTTCTTTATTCTTTTCTAAGAGTTCTTCTAAACGAATCTGTAACTCTTCAGTAAAGGAAAAAGGACGAAATTGATCTGAAAGATTCAGATTTATTCCATTTGGTAGCCAACATGAGGGTTGTTTCATTAATTCTTTCATGGATATCTCCTTAATTGACAATTTTGGTTAACTAAGTTTAGATAATACTTTTGGTTTATTAAAATGTAACTGCTTTTTGCTTTTCAATGACAGGATTAAAATCAATTTCTTTCCAATCTCTAAATAATTCAGCAATTTGTTCAGGTGTTGTAAAATTATCTGTGAAATATTCAAATTTGCCAAAATTAAGATTGAGAAAAAAACTCAAAAAACTACAATGATCTTTTGCACCAAAACCAAGTGGACAATCAACACGCAAATTATCTATACTTGTTCCATATTCATGAATAATATCACAGATTTTTTCAATTTTACTAGAATATTTATGACATAATTCTAATAATTCAAAAGGATTTTTACCGATTTCACAAAATAACTCTATTACTTGATAGGTTAAATTGGTAGGACGATATTTAAAATCAATCAATGATTGACAAATATCTAAGGCTTCAACAAACTTTTGTTCAGATGTTTTGTTCATTTTTGCTTATCTCCTTTAGTTATGGTCATAGACCAAGGATATTGGGTTTGGGCTATTTTATGAGCATCTAATTGATTTAAACCTTGATTAATTACCAATTCAGATTCCCGAATTTCATGCTTTAGTAAAACCTCATCACTATCAATTTCTTCTCCTAGTGTCATTCTTTCCCAACTTTGAGCCATACGTAAATCAGGGATAAATTGATTTTGTAATACTCCCTTACCAAAAGCATACTGTTTAGCTCTTTCAATATCCTCAAAATTTAATTGATACCGATTGGCTATTTTGAGAATATCATCTTCTGATTCTATAATTTTATCATAAGCTTTCATAGCCGCTTTGAGATATTTCCTCTCAAGTTGATTCAGATGTGACCATCTATCTGTAAGATAAATTTCATCATTAGGTTGATTGGGGTTAGATGCTGGAATATTAGACAATTTATTAAGGAATCGTTAGTTGAATTGACAAAATACTTCTATGAGTAATTTTTTAGCCATAGATATTAATTAGGGTAATTATAAATTAAATCTATGTTGCTACGAGGATAAAATCAGCAAAATCACCAAGACCTTGATACAATTTTAGTTTAGTCATCCAAACCGCGAAGATTTCTCCCCATTCCCACACCCCCCAGGTACATGAAAAAAAATCCAGATTCTCAATCCCTTATATATCAAGCTTCCCTATAATAATTGAAGTAGCGGCACAAAATAAAACATCAAGTCCAAAACCGACTCTGCTATTCTCTCTCCAACGTCACCTTGTAGAGATAATCTAGAAATTATCCCTATAAGCTAAATTTTGGCAGACAATAACAATCGCAGCAGGTTAATCTTAGCGGGTCAATTTACAACATCCACAACGGGAGAACAGCAAATCTATGAGTAGAATAGAAACCCGCACCGAACCAATGGTGCTAAATATGGGACCTCACCACCCATCAATGCACGGGGTTTTGCGACTAATTATGACCTTAGACGGTGAAGATGTCGTTGACTGTGAACCAGTCATAGGCTACCTACACCGGGGAATGGAGAAAATTGCCGAAAACCGTTCGACAATCATGTACGTTCCCTACGTCAGCCGTTGGGACTACGCTGCGGGGATGTTTAATGAGGCGGTGACAGTCAACGCACCAGAAAAATTAGCAGGTATCACCGTACCCAAACGCGCCAGCTATATCCGCGTGATTATGCTGGAACTAAACCGCATTGCTAACCACCTATTATGGTTTGGTCCGTTCCTCGCTGACGTGGGCGCGCAAACACCCTTTTTCTACCAATTCCGGGAACGGGAAATGATTTATGATCTGTGGGAAGCCGCCACTGGCTACCGCATGGTAAATCACAACTACTTCCGCGTGGGTGGTGTTGCTGCTGATTTACCCTATGGTTGGGTAGATAAGTGTTTAGATTTCTGCGACTATTTTATCCCTAAAGTTGATGAATATGAACGTTTAGTTACCAATAACCCGATTTTCCGCCGCCGCATTGAGGGTTTGGGAACTATTACCCGTGAAGAAGCGATTAACTGGGGACTTTCTGGACCAATGTTACGCGCTTCTGGGGTGAAATGGGATTTACGGAAAGTTGACCATTACGAATGTTACGACGATTTCGATTGGGACGTACAGTGGGAAACAGTTGGTGATTGTCTTGCTCGTTACATGGTACGGATGCGAGAAATGCGCGAATCTGTAAAAATCATTCGTCAAGCTATTGCTGGCTTACCTGGTGGCCCCTACGAAAACCTGGAAGCAAAACGGATAATGGCTGGGAAAAAATCTGAATGGGATGCTTTTGATTATCAGTTTGTTGCTAAAAAAGTTTCTCCTACTTTCAAAGTTCCCAAAGGTGAAATTTACTCCCGCGTTGAAAGTGGAAAAGGAGAATTGGGAATTTATTTAGTAGGTGAAAATAATGTTTTCCCTTGGCGCTGGAAAATCCGCGCCGCAGATTTCAACAATTTGCAGATTCTTCCTCATTTACTGCGGGGAATGAAGGTTGCGGATATCGTTGTTATTCTTGGTAGTATTGACGTAATCATGGGTTCTGTTGATAGGTAATTTTCTGTCAATTTTCATAGGTAGGGGTTTAGCAGTGCTAAACCCCTACACGTCTAGGTTTTTCGTGATTTCGTAAAAGTTCAAATCTCGGTACAAATATAAGTTTCTTACTAATAGGTTGATTCAGCTTTAGATGACTAAACTAGTTAATTTTTTTTAATTTTTAATTGTTGCAGGTTGAATCTGATTTTGGAATAAAGGACGGACAATTAAATATCCAGCCGCAAAACCAGTTAGCATAATGAATATAATAGTAATTACTAGCCATAACCCATTTAATCCTTTTGTCTGAGACTGAGGATTAGGAGAATAACGGACTTTCTTTTCTTCTATCAATACTTTTTCTGATACTGGAAAATTAACATCTTTTGTTGGTGTAACAGACTCCTGACGACCGTTTTGGGGAGGTGTAGCTTTTATTACTGCTTTTCGACGAGGGGTAGTAGGCTGTTGTCGTGGAGGTGCTGTTGTCACGGTTGGCTTATTTGTATATCTCACCTCCTGATGATTACGGGGTGTAGGTTGAGGTAGATATTCTTCCTCGTTATGAGGACACGGTGGTGCGGGAGGGCTGGGTGCTGAAGTCTCAACTAATTTTTTTAGTTCTAAGCAAGATTCAATAACTTTAGTTATTTCTTGACGCAGTTGTTGATTTTCCTGGGATAATTTTTGATTATGACTAGTAACTACATTTAGTTTAGATTGTACTGCTTGTAACTCCGCTGTCAATTCTCGGTAAACCCAAAGGGGAACAGAGGGAGGGTAGTTGTTAGGTGGTTGACTATAATTAGATCCTGTAGTTGTTTCCATGGATATTTTAGTATCAAAATACAGTAGTTAGAGTAAGGATAATCAGGAGCAGAATATAGTTATTGATGAAATTATGCCCAAAAATAAGGGAAAAATGCCCGTAACTATTTTTCTGCGTATTTCTGGGATTAAATAATTAAACCTATCAGTATAGTAACTAATTATATGTGATTAATACGACTTTTTAAAAAATTGGTTTATTTGATCAATAATGGGAAAAAGTGGCCTACTGGTCCTTGTCCTTTGCCAATATCTAGAGAATAGGTAAGAGCATTTGTAACATATTCTTTTGCGGCTTGTACTGCTGTCCAGAGGTCTTTACCTAAAGCTAGGTTAGCAGCAATGGCCGCTGATAAAGTACAACCTGTGCCATGAGTATTTTTTGTCTCTACCTGTTTCGTTCTCAAAATCTGCAATTTTTCTCCATTAAACCAAACATCAACACCCCGCAAATTTCCAGACATTCCTCCACCCTTGACTAAAACAGCCTTTACTCCCAATTCCCTGTGCATAATTGCCGCTGCTGCTTGCATATCTGCTAAAGAAGTAATTTCTAACCCGCTTAAAATCTGCGCTTCATAGCGATTTGGAGTAATAATAGATGCTAAGGGAATCAGAGTATTCCGTAAAGTTTGCACGGCATCATCATCAATTAATTTCGCTCCTGTGCGTGATACCATCACAGGATCAACTACTAAATTATTAATTTTATAAGCTGCTATTTGCTGGGCTACAGCCAAGATAATTTCTTGGTTAAGTAACATTCCCGTTTTTGCAGATTGTACGCCAATGTCCTCTACAACCGCCTGAATTTGGGCGACAACAGCATCGGATGCGATCGCATCAACCCTGCTGACTCCTACAGTATTTTGGGCTGTAATGCAGGTAATAGCACTTGTTCCGTGGACGCAGTGAAAAGCAAAAGTCCGTAAATCGGTTTGAATTCCCGCACCCCCACCACTATCAGAACCGGCAATTGTTAAAGCAACAGGGACGAAAGTTTTGTTTGTTGTCATGATATAGTTTCAATATTAAAAATAAATATATCAATTTATTTTCACCTGACTAGCTGCTTTTGTAGCCTTTTCTCTAGCTTCGGAAATATCCCCACCTTTTGCTAAAGCTACCCCCATACGACGATAAGGATGAGCCGTAGGTTTACCAAATAACTTAATATCTACATCTTTTTCGGCTAAAGCTTCAGCTACACCAGTAAAAGTAATAGAATCAGACTTTTCGGCAGCTAAAATTACCGCACTTGCTGAAAATCCTAACTGTTCAATATGGGGAATTGGTAAACCTAAAATGGCTCGGAGATGTAATTCAAATTCATTCAAATTCTGAGAAATTAATGTCACCATTCCTGTATCATGAGGTCGAGGAGACAGTTCCGAAAAAATCACCTCATCTTTAGTAATGAAAAACTCAACACCAAAAATTCCCGCACCACCCAAAGCATCAGTAACTTTTTTGGCAATTTCTTGAGATGCTAAAATTTTATCTTCAGAAATAGCTGCGGGTTGCCAAGATTCTTGATAATCTCCTCTTTCTTGACGGTGGCCAATGGGATTACAAAAAATTGTGGGTGCGTTCCATTGTTTAATTGTCAGTAAAGTAATTTCAATTTCAAAATTAATGAATTCTTCAACAATTACCTTTTGGCTATCACCACGAGAATTAGAAATGGCATAATTCCAAGCTTTTGCGACTTCGCTGCTGTCATTAACTACAGATTGACCTTTTCCTGAAGATGACATCACAGGTTTTACAACATTAGGAAAACCAATTTCTTCGGAAATGATAATTAATTCTTCTAAAGTAACAGCATAACCATATTTAGCAGTTCTAATTCCTAATTCTTGATGTGCTAATTCTCTAATTCTGTCGCGGTTCATCGTGTAGTTAGTCGCCGCTGCTGTGGGAATAACTGTAATTCCTCTTTGCTCAAATTCTTGTAATTTTTCAGTTCTAATTGCTTCAATTTCAGGAATAATAAAATCGGGCTGATGTTTATTTACGACTGCTTCTAAATCATCAGCACTCAGCATAGAGATAACTTCTGCACAATCAGCCACCTGCATCGCCGGAGCATCAGCATATCTGTCCACAGCAATGATATAATTGCCTAAACGTTGAGCAGCAATTACAAATTCTTTTCCTAGTTCACCTGAACCAAGCAGCATTAATTTTTGGGGTAGTTTTAGTGCCTTAATCATGAATTAGATAATTTTTTATAGGTAGATGGGGTATATTCTACATTATTTTGCCTGTATTTTGATAAACAACTGTTCCTAAAGCAACTCCTTCCCCTCCTGCTCATCCTCCTGAACTATTAACTACACTTAACTAAAATAATGACCGAAAATATTGATAACTCCACCCATTTAACACAAAAATGGTTAGCCGAAATTCAGTCTCTGACACAACAGATGACGAAATTTCAGCGTGAACGAGATGAAGCTTGGGAAAGTTCGCAAAAATGGCGACAACTTTATAATACCGAAGCAGAGCAACGACGTGCAGATACGAAAATGCACCAGGAAGCCATAGCATCTGTAAAAGCTGAAGAACAAAAATTTTTAGGTGTCAATACTGAAATAGGTACTGACAGCACCACAGCTATTCAGCAACAAATTGCCCAATTTAATTCTATAGAAGAGTTACAAACTCAATTATTAGAAGTTATTCAAGAACGTGATTATTTATTACAAGCTTTGAAACTAGAGCAAGAAAATCACGCTCAAACCCGCAAAGGTCTGACTACAGCCTTAGGGGATGCTATTGATAGTCTGGCACGTTCCAGGGCAGATAGGAAGGATGCAGAGGTCTTATGAAAGTTTTTCCAGAAAACCATAGGATTTAGTTGACACTCTCCGGTCTAAAGACGCGGAGATTCTATAGAGAGTTTCAGTCTATATCCCTCAGTTATCCCAGTTTCAGGCAGGGTTCCTTAAATATTTGGGTTCTTGCCCTGATTTCGTTTGCCCTGGCGGGCGAAATCATATCTGACAAGCGTAACTTTCCGAGAGTCCCTCGGTAGCTTTTTATGTCTTTAGTGACAATTTAATTCTATCACGAATATGGATGAAAATTTGAAATTATTTCAAATTTTCAAATTAACGTCAATGCAGGATAAAGGAAAGCCTCTAGCCTTCATCCCTTGTCTAAAGCCCAAATGTGGCTTCCTGAGTCAGCCACATTTTCAAGGGTTTTCGGCGTTCTTCCTTATAAAGAGAAAGCTGACGGACTTGAAAAGATAACTCTACAATTGGAGTGAGAAGGGGGAGTGATTAGCAATAGCAGTTTATATACAAATCAAAGCATCTATTTAAGATATAACCTTTATAAACAGGCTAATTATCTTACGACTATTTCCATTCTGAATCCAGTAGGTTTCACATATGAATAACCAACAAAGAACTAACGGTATTTCTGTCGGTGCGGTAGCAGCTATTTCCGCAGCCGTAATAGCAGTAAGCGGTGGTGTGGCTTGGTTTTCTGGACAGACTCCAGATACTCCCACACCTACCAATTCTTCGCAAACTATTAAGCAGCCAGTCAAGCAATCAACAACCCAACAAGGTAATGAACAGACTGCTAGTATATATTGGCTCAGATCCCAGGAAAATCGGCTGGATTTAGTTCCCCAACCTTTTAAAGTTGCAGCTACCCAACCCAACCAAGTTTTAGAGGCAGCATTTAAAACCTTATTAGCAGGTCCAGGTGAAGGCACAGATTCTACTACTATTCCCCAGGGGACTCAACTATTGGGACTAAAAGCCGAAAACAATGATATTCATGTGAATTTATCCGCAAACTTTACCACTGGTGGAGGTAGCACTTCCATGATGGGGCGTGTGGGACAAGTTGTATATACTGCTACTAGTTTAAACCCTAAAGCCAAAGTATATATTCAAGTCAATGGGAAACCCTTAGAGGTTTTAGGGGGTGAAGGTGTGGAATTACAACAACCACTCACCCGCGAAAGTTTTCAGAAAAATTATCCGCTTTAGTCAGTTGTTAGTAGGGGCGAAGCATTTGGAAGATAAATTATCGGTCATTGCCAAAAATAGTTCTCCAAATGCTTCGCCCGTACAGTTGTCAGTTGTTAGTTTCCCTGTTCCCTATTTAATACTTAATCAGGGTTAATTCTCATTAAAGGCTGACCATATTCTACGGGTTCGCCATTTTGAACTAAAATTTCCATTACCTGTCCAGAGACTTCGGCTTCAATTTCGTTCATCAACTTCATTGCTTCAATTATACAGACACTTTGACCAGCTTTAACGCGATCGCCTACTTCCACGAACGCTGCTTCTCCTGGGGCTGGGGAGCGGTAAAATGTCCCTACCATTGGTGATGGGACTTCAACCAATTTTTGATTAATTGGTGAAGAAGAATGAGGAGGTTGTGCTAATGAATTATCAACAACTTTATTGATTACACCCCCCTCAGACATTGAACTTGGTAAGGCTGTAGATAGCAACTGGGTTACACTGGCACTCCCTACAGCACTCACCGTTCCTTGGGCATTATTGCTAAAACTGACAGCTTTTCGGACTGTTAGCTCAAATTCATTATTTTTGAGAGTAACTTCCGCAATATCTGTTTGGGCAATAGTTACTAATAGCTGACGGATTTCATTAAAGTCTAATGTCACAATTATTTTACCTCCACCTAACTGTTAAATTAAAATTCTAATTAAGGCAGGGATTTAATCCCTCTATAAAAAAGGGATTGAAATCATTAGCACCAATTTGAGATTTTGGACTTCGCTCAGTTGAACGATTTTATTCCTGACTATTCCCTGCCTAAATACTTATCTTCCCTGGTATCAATTTTTATGCGTTCCCCTTGGGCAATAAACAAAGGAACCATGATAGTTGCACCAGTTTCGAGAATTGCGGGTTTAGTACCACCTGTGGCAGTATCACCTTTAACACCAGGATCTGTTTGCACAATTTCCAAAACTACAGAATTAGGTAGTTCTACTTCTAGAACTTGTTCGCCCCAGCGAATCACGTTAACTTCCATACCTTCCTTTAGGTACTTGACGCGATCGCCAATTTGTGCTGAAGTTAATCTACCTTCCTCATAAGTTTCCATATCCATAAAGATAAACTCATCGCCTTCTTTATAGGTATGTTGCATCGTCACTTTTTCCAAAGTCGCTTGAGGAACGCTTTCCCCAGCCCGAAAAGTTTTTTCTAACTGTTTCCCAGTTTGAACACTTTTTAATGTTGTCCGTACGAAGGCAGAACCCTTGCCTGGCTTAACGTGAAGAAAATCTATCACGCGCCAAACCGAACCATCTAATACAATTGAAACACCAGGTCGAAAGTCGTTACTAGAGATCATGAAACTTTCAAATTTTGCAAGACAATCGGCATTTATTGTACCCTTCCCGCGCCATAAGTTGTTAGTTGTTAATTGTCAGTGGTCAGTTGTCAGGAAAGAAGCAACAGGTAATAGGCAAAATTAATATTTCTTCCCCTGCCTCCCCTACTTTCCACTTCCCCTACTTCCCCTACTTCCCCTACTTCCCCTACTTTCCACTTCCCCTGCCTCCTCCATCCCCAGTCCCGCAATATGGGAAGATAATCAATGAATTACTTCCAGTCAACACTTTGATGCTGAAGAAAGGGAAATTTCATGTTGAACTTATTTAAGTCCTGGGTGAAGAACAGCCTAAAGGTAATATTGCTATTAACAATATTTTTAGGCACAGGTACGGCTGGGTGGACTCCCACTAGTAACGCTGGACTACCAGCGGGAAACGCAATTACCGACGGGAAGGCTCTGTTACGCTATGCACTGCCGATAGATAATCAACCTGTACGTAAACTACAAGCTAGTTTAGAAGACATTTCTAACCAACTGCGGGCAAATAAACGATGGGGCGCAGTTAATAATGACCTCAAGCAAGCATCGCGGATACTCGATAAACCTTCCCAAATATTAGCAAGCGTTCCGGAAGAACGCCAACCTCAAGCCCAAGCTTGGATGACTGAATTGAAATCTGGCATCATAGAACTGCAAGAACTTGTTAAAACTAAACAAAAAGAACCCATTCTTGATGGCAGAGCTAAATTACTGAATCTTGTTAGTTTGTTAGAAGAATCAATGGTGACGAAATTCCCCTTTGAAGTTCCGGCTGAATACAGTAACTTACCCCAACTCAAAGGACGAGCTAGGATTGCTTTTAAAACCAATAAAGGCGATCTTACTGTAG
The DNA here is from genome assembly GCF_009711985.1 of Dolichospermum sp. UHCC 0260. Classification (NCBI taxonomy): domain Bacteria; kingdom Bacillati; phylum Cyanobacteriota; class Cyanophyceae; order Nostocales; family Aphanizomenonaceae; genus Dolichospermum; species Dolichospermum sp. UHCC 0260. The sequence continues at coordinate 77,631 of NZ_VIKZ01000024.1, forward strand.
TTGTAGATGGCTATAGCGCCCCTGTGACTGCTGGTAACTTTGTTGATTTGGTCCAACGAGGTTTTTATAATGGTTTAGAATTCACCCGTTCGGAAGAATCTTACTTTCTCCAAACCGGAGATCCTGTAGGTAAGGAAGCCGGTTTTATTGATCCTCAAACTGGCAAATACCGGGCTGTTCCCTTAGAAATTTTAGTCGCAGGTGAAAAAGAACCAACCTATGGCACTACTCTCGAAGAAGCTGGGCGTTATTTAGATATGCCGGTTTTACCTTTTTCTTCTTTTGGTGCTTTAGTGATGGCCCGGCCAGAAAATGAAGCTAATGGTGGTTCTTCCCAAATTTTCTTCTTTTTGTTTGAACCAGAACTTACTCCAGCGGGACGTAATCTTTTAGATGGTCGTTATGCTGTTTTTGGTTATCTGACTGAAGGTAGAGAGATTTTAGATAAACTTAAAGCTGGTGACAAAATTGAATCAGCAACCGTTGTTCAAGGCATAGAAAATTTACTTCAGCCTCAAGCAAGCTAATCAGAAATTAAAATCGAAATGTAGGGACGTTTAATCAAACGTCTCTATTTTCCCAAAAAAACGGAGAGGGGGAGATTCGAACTCCCGGAAGCTTTCACTTCACCTGATTTCAAGTCAGGCGCAATCGACCACTCTGCCACCTCTCCAAATTATTTGCCAGGATTGTGGAATACAAAAACTGACAAATAACATTATAACCTATAATTACAAAATTTGCACTACTGAAACTGAAGAATCATAAAAAACTTCCTCAGCAGCAATTTGGAAGTCTTTACCCACCCAAACCAGAGCAGCTTTTGTTACTACACCCCCCTCCAAAGAAACTAGAGAAAAATTCCGTAATTTCACACCATCTTGCTGAATAATCCGGGGGACAGTGGCAGCATTTAAGTAAATAGTTCCTTCTGGACTTCTAAATACAGCCTTCCTTTGCAGCTTTTTAGTATGGCGCAGAGTTCGGTGCATATGACCAAAAGCGACTAAAGAAACAGTTTTCTTCAGGTTGAGACTTTGAGAAATTGCTTCCGCTAAATCAGGATCACCAAAATCACCGCCAATGGGATGCCAATCTTTGCCACAAGGGTCCTCAGCGCGATCGCCTAAACCACTCGGTCCATTGTGTCCTAGAAAAATAATATGATCACAAGTAACACTTTTTACTACTTTGACGATTTTATCTGCGGACTCCTCCAAACTAGAGACACCATACCGTTCTTGACACATTTGGGCAAATCTCCATTCCGGTCCTCCCCAGGTAAAAGGACGACCACCCACCACAGTTAAATTCCAAGCCGGAAAATCCAACTTACCATAACCAACTTGGGCAGATCCCAATAAATCTAATTGTTCCTGTACCCAGTCTTCCTTGGTGCGGTCATAAGGACATTTTTTGCGTCCCCATTCAGTGGCCGAATACCAGGCATCGTGATTGCCCATTACCGCTGCTTTGGGAAGATCCAGGGAAGCGATCGCTTTTACCACTTCCACCGACTCATTCCCGAAATCTCCGACAAACAGCACTAAGTCCACACCCAGGTGCTTGAGTGCTATGCCGTCTTCCACTTCCCATTGGTCGTGAACATCGCCAATTACAGCAATTTTGATAGGTTTTGATGGAGTTTTCTGACTGGTCATGCCACTTTAAAAAGCCGTATATCTCCAGGATTTGACACTTTCATGGCTAAAGCCACTGAGATTTTGCGGACAGATTTAGATGAAGGGTTTAGCCCAATCCAATCTCGCTGCGACCGCCAAACGCCGCCTAGACGCTCAAAACAACTGCCAATCAAGGTGTCGAAATTGCGCTTACTTTTATTGTTTTCAGTGTTTTCAGAATCCATCACTAAGCCAAGACTCGGTACGCTCCACACCCTGCCATTACTCGCTCTTTCTTGTCAATACTGCCGTTAGGACTTGAACCTAACCGTTGTTTCATAGGAGCCGGGATTTCTCCGTACTAGGATGCTTCAACACATAGATGTTTTTTGTTCTTACTCACAATTTGATTCTAACATACCACAGGGATTAAAATCCCTCGTGTCGCTTATATCTCAGGGAGCCAAGCCGCGCTCGTTTTACGCTTACCGAATGCTCTTATAAAAAACCAATACGATTAAAATCGCCGGAGTCGCTTGCCTCTCAGAGCTAAAGCCGCGCTCGTTTGCCACTTACCGCGAGGTTTTATGAAACTCTACCGGATTTGGACATAAATTGCTAGGATCAATCCCTCACTATTTTTGGTAAAAACTACTATAATTAAATTCACAAGGTAATAATTTGTAATTAAAAGCAGTTTTTAATTGTGTTTACAACTACACTTACTCAACCAAAATCAGGGACTCTCCCATTAGATTTATTTGCTGCTATTGCGGATCTGAAAACAGAACTCAACGCCGTGATCTTAGCCCACTACTATCAAGATCCCGATATTCAAGATATTGCCGACTTTATTGGTGATTCCTTACAATTAGCTAGAGCAGCAGCCAATACGAAAGCAGATGTAATTGTCTTTGCTGGTGTTCACTTCATGGCCGAAACCGCCAAAATCCTCAACCCTGATAAATTGGTGTTGTTACCAGATATCAATGCAGGTTGTTCTTTAGCAGATAGTTGTCCTCCTCAAGAATTTGCGGAGTTCAAAGACGCACACCCAAATCATTTAGTTATTTCCTATATTAACTGCTCTGCCGAAATCAAGGCCATGAGCGATATTATCTGTACCAGTTCCAATGCTGTGAAAATTGTCCAGCAAATACCCCAAGAACAGCCAATTATTTTTGCCCCAGATCGGAACTTGGGACGGTATGTGATGGAACAAACCGGACGGGAAATGCTGTTATGGCAAGGTAGCTGTATTGTCCATGAGACTTTTTCGGAAAAGAAAATAGTCCAGTTAAAAATTACACATCCTCACGCGGAAGCGATCGCCCACCCCGAATGTGAAACCAGCGTATTGCGTCACGCCAGCTTTATTGGCTCTACAGCCGCCTTACTTAGTTATTGTCAAACCAGCCCTAGCCAGGAATTTATCGTGGCTACAGAGCCGGGAATCATTCACCAGATGCAAAAATTAGCACCTGACAAACACTTTATTCCCGCACCCCCGCAAAGTGATTGTAACTGTAACGAATGTCCATTTATGCGACTAAACACTTTAGAAAAACTGTATTTAGCCATGAAAAATCGCACCCCAGAAATTACCTTACCAGAAGAACTCCGCACAGCAGCACTACTACCAATGCAACGGATGTTAGAAATGAGTGTGTAGTTGAAGTTAAAAATTCATCTTACGATTTACCCTTTTCCGCTGCCTTCTGGGCTGCTTCACTAAACTTTTTATACAATTTAGTTCTAATCTGTGCTTCTTGATAGCGGCTGTGACTAGGTGACACCTGACTCATTAAATCAGAAGCCCGTTGCCAATTAGCAGCTAATTCCAACCACTGAGTTGAAGTTATTGCTGTTTTACCAGCCGTAGTAGCTTGGTTAGCTAGTCGCACAGAGGCTACAAATGGATCATCAGATGGAATAGAAAAACTTTGGCTAGGAGGACGATTCAACAATTGTGGTGGACTTTGGTTTGCTGTTTGGGAAGATTGAGAACCTGTGAATGGTGAGAGATCTTTCAGCGGATTACCTAACCAAGAATCTAGCAGCCAAGCTAGTAAAATTACTGAAGATAAACCAGAAACCCCGATCACTAAAGTTTTGATCGAAATTTTCCCTTGATCTGGATTCTTGAGTAAAGATTGGGGTTTCGCCAAAATAGGTTTTCTTGATTTGGTATCAGCTTCAGTTAAATCTGGAATTAACCACTTAAACAAATTTGGTTGGGATACTGTAATTTCCTGTGACCATAATAATTGGTTATCAGTATCACGGTGAATTTCCTCTAACCACAGCAATTGCTCTTCTTTAACAATGCGACTATTGATGTTAACTCGGCGAATGTGACGTGGTGCAAGCGAGTCCAAAATTTGTTGAATTTTTGGCACTAAGGTAGATTGCTCCAGTTGCTCTACCGTAGCTGCTTCGCACAAAAGTTGTAAAACACCATTCACAAAAACTGCTCTAGTTCTGACACTAGACATAACTAGCCTTTCATTCAAGACTTGAATAATTGCCGCAACGCTACCCTGATGAGCTTGCCAAGCGATATCATTTATCCGATCTACCATTTGATATTTAGTGATAGCTCTTACACCCTGACCTGTGAAATAACATAACCCAAGTTGCTAGTTATCTAATTTTAGGCAGGGAAAAAGGTAATTGGTAACTACTTTTGCCTTTTTGCCTATTCTCTCTTCCCTTTTACCTCTTGCCTTTTTCCAACTAGCAATTTAAATATACATTCAATTTGCATATATCAATGTAAATTTGACCAACTCTATATTCTATTTGCTCAAGTGCAAATTGCCACACTTGATATCCTGCTAGGGATAAATGTAATCCATCTGTAGTTAATTCAGAATGCAAGTTACCATTAATATACGTAACTTCACTTATCATTGTTTTGTTCCTTGTGCGTATTCACTACTTTTTCTGATGACAGCGTTAACTAAGTGAATTCAGGAAGATTTCGATTTCTGTCTATTTTGCTAGTTCACAATATTTAATATTATTAAGCAATACAACGCTATTAAATCCTATTAATCGTTAAAAATATTCTCCCGTCAGGATTAATCAACACTAAAATTTGGGATTGTTGAATTTACACAGCTTACTGTATAAGCTTTACAGCTTTTTACATATTAATTTGTAACATCATTTTTTAATGTCTTATCCCTTGATGAGCCACTAAATTTTGAGTCTCATACTTTTGGTAGATGACAATTATGAATGGTTTGTGATGTAAGTTGTAAGGAAAATTAATAAATAATTATATCAGCATCAATTTTTGTTCATAAGAAAATAGAAGTAAACCGCTAGAAAGTCTACTGAATAAGGTTAAAATAGCATATTCTTTTTTTTTATAAATATGTTTATTTATACCTACTTATGAAAATATTTTACTATTAACACAAATAAAAAATACGTAATTTTATTGCGTGATTGTAGTAACATAACTATGTGCAGCAAAGTAAGTAAGCTGTGAAATGCTTGCTACATAAGGGTTATGCTCGTAGTTTAAAAGTTAGATTTGCAGAATTATTGAGTCTGTTTGCTATTTATAGTCTGGATTAGACATATAAAGATTTATCGAAACCAAAGTAGATCAATTCCGGGGATGTAGAATAACCTTGCAAAAAGTGCTAAGATTTATCCGAAGTCTTTAATGTTTCCTTTTATAACGTGGCTAGAGCTAGTACAGCAATCGGTGTATCTCCCATCATTAAGGAGATTGTGCAAAAACAGGCACATTCAACTCGCTTAACTTTAAAAGAAGTTATTCTCATGGGAATGTTGGCAATTGATAAGTTAGATGACCAAAATTGTCAAGAATTGGCAGATCAAGTTCATCAAATGCAGGTTAATGGTGAAATCTAAAACTGCTGGCAAGAGTCTAAAATTCAAAGTCTCAAGCCTCCAGTTCTCAAGCTAAAGTTAGTTGCAAGGGTAGTTGTGTGATTTATCAAATTTCTACTCTTGACTAAAAAAATAGCAACTTCCCATTCAGTAATTCTCAATCAGTTCAAAATCTAACTTGCAGTATTGCTAAAAATTAGTAATATAGCACTTCCCGGTGTTATGAGGTACATATCTAGCGGGCAAGATGCCCGCACTACAAGAGTTTCATGATTCAACTTTGTACCTCATAAGAGCGGAAACCGCTGTAAGTTGGATTATGTTAGAAACAATAAGGGGGATCTAGTTTTAGATCCCCTTTATTTGTTCAGAAGTGCATAGAAATTTAAAATAATGCCATTATCCCAGCGGGAGAACCAGAACCTCTGCTCAACCTGAGAATCCCAATGATTAAGGTAGTACCTTGGGGTGGTAACTGATCTAAATTGGTGAGATTTTCGATCACAATTAGCGATCGCTCCAGCAGCAAACGATTAATAGTAAAATTGGTATCCTGCCCAGAATCTACACCGTGAGTATCAATGCCCACTCCGGTAATTTGCTTATGTGTAATTAAAAACTCAGTTGCATCATAGCTAAAACCGGGAAAGTGCATTTTGCCATATTTATCTTGGTTAAAAAACGCTTTTTGATTTAACCATTTTTCTTGCCAACCAGTATATAGTATCACTAAACTACCTGGGGGAATTTCCCCAAATTCAGTTTCCCAAGTTTGAATATCGCTAATAGTCAAGACATAATCAGCATTCACTGCCGCTTGTTTGCAAATATTGATAACTACAGCAGGTAATATTAGAGATGATGCTGGATACTGGTCAATACTTGCACCGTTACTATAGAAACTATTGGGGGCATTAATATGAGTGGCGCTATGTTCTCCTAAAGCAAAGCGTCGTAAGTAATAACCATCATCTTGGATTTCGGCAACACTGGTAAATTCTACGGGTGGATCACCTGTCCATGTGGGTATATTTGTATCAATTCGATGGCTGAGATGGATAACGCGAGAGTAACTAATATTACTTAATTGTTGGGGATTTTTGCTCAAAGGATTTATTCCTAAGTTTAGGATATTTTAACAAATAATCCCCCAAGCCTTTTCACTTCAAGGTGGTTGGGGGGAATTTTAATGTTGCAGCAAAAAGTGAATTTAATCTTAGTGAACAACAAAAAAGTTAAGTTTTGAATAAGGAAGAGTTAATTTTACGCAAACTTTCTCAAATTCAGGACTATGACAAACCAGATGCCGATAACCTCACTTGCTTCAAAATTAGCATTTAGCTGTTTGGCTTTTTCGTCTAAATATGGAAGACAGAGCCTTCTGGAATTCATTCCCATACAGAGTATGGGAACGAGAAAATCCCTGTTCCCTCTATCTCATATTTTGCTTTTTCTCGGCTTTAGGATCACGATTAGCGACAGCAGCTAATTCGGCATCCATTAAGGTTTTGCCGGTGGCAGCTAGGTAGACATCATCTAAACTAGGACGAGATTGGGCGATGCCAAAAATTGGTAAATTGGCATTATTTAACGCCTGTTGAATCGTGATTAAAACGTCATTTTGGGGGGTGACTACTAAATTTAGGGAGTTACCTTGGGCGCTGTTGATGATGATTTCTTGGACAAAAGGTAAAGCCGCTAAAAGATTTTTTGCGGTTTCGGCTTCTTCACTGGGGGAAAATTCGCGGATTCTTAAAGTGATGCGATCGCCTCCTACCTGATCTTTTAATTGAGATGGTGTACCATTAGCAATAACCAAACCTCTGTCAATAATTGCCACTCTATCAGCTAAAGCGTCAACTTCTTCTAAATAATGGCTGGTAATGACCACTGTAGTTCCCGCAGTGCGTAATTGACGCAAGAAATTCCACACCACAACCCGGCTTTCAATATCTAATCCTACCGTTGGTTCATCTAATACCAGCACATCGGGCGCGTGGAGTAAACCAGCAGCCAAATCTAGCCGCTTGCGTAAACCACCGGAATAAGTGCCAGTTTTTTTATCTGCGTATTCTTGTAAACCCAGTAAATCCAAAATAGTGTTAATTCGCTGTTTAATCAGCGCACCGGGAAGATGATAAAGTGCGGCTTGTAATTGTAGTAACTCCCGGCCAGTGAGGACTTTATCTAAAGCTACTTCCTGGGCTACATAACCTAGCTTTTGTCGGGCTAATTTGGGGTGATCTAAGACCGAAATACCGGAAACTTCAATTTTGCCAGCATCGGGGGTTGTCAGCGTACACAAAGCCCGCAGAGTGGTTGTTTTCCCTGCCCCGTTGGGTCCTAGTAAACCAAATATTTCTCCAGGTTGGACTTGAAAGGAGACATCCTCAACTGCAACTACATTACCGTAGCTTTTTTTGAGATTTTCGATGAAAACGGCAGCAGCCATAACAGCTATAATCCTTAACTATACAATTCGCAACAATCTATCTTTATATTGTACAAGTTGGGCGATCGCTGTGATGAGTTGAATATTTCATTTTGGGATAATTTTCAGGACAGATTGGGGAAATACTCAAAAAATAGGCATTGTTTACCCGATACTAACTAATCAAAAACATTAAAATCCAAAAGCTAAAGCATCAAGCATATATTTACCTTTTTCTCGTCCAACTTCTAGATAAATTTCTAGTAATTCTTCATAAGCCGTTTCTCCACCTATTATTTTCCAAAAGTCATTACCGATAACAACTGCATCATTAAAAGGCGTATAATTTAGGGTATAAGACCATTTATAATCCGCTTTTGTTGCCACATAAGGATTATAAGGCATAGCATAATAAGCTTTCACTTGAGGACGATTTTTTCCACTTAGCAATTGAAATCTGAGTAACCGTTGTGTCACCTCTAAACACTGTCCTTTATTGGGCTTTGGACCCTTAATTTCAAAAAATAATTCTGTTCCATCTTTAGCTAAAATATACAAGTCCGTGCGAACAATTTTAAGTTCTAAATCATCACTGCATCTAGCATTCAACACTGCTGTTATCATCTGCTCTAAAGATGGCTTACCTTGCTTATTTGTTGCAGCAGATTCATATTTTTGTTTTTGAAGTTCAGCTTCTGCAAAAGCTGTAAGACTTACTTCAGCTTTAATATCATAACCTCGACGTACATCTTGATGATGCTCTAGCGCAATTAAACGAGCGCATTCTTCAAAAGAATTACCTAATTTTGTACTCAAGCCTCTTTCAAATTGATTAATACGTATTAATTCTGGTGGGATAAGTGCTGCTTGAAATGGCTTTAATTCTCCATTAGATGAAGACCTAGATAAATATTCGGCTGCATTATCTGGTTTTAAAATTTTACGTCCTTTATATTCATCTACAAGACCATCAATAAAACCTTCTAGATATCCTTTGATTGCTGCGCGAGTTGTAATATTAATAGCTGTCATGTGTTAACCAATGTTTAAAAAATAATGTTGAGTAAAGATTTAGCCAAATGATAGATTACAGGGACAGACACAGCATTACCAAATTGATGCTTTGCCTTATTTTCATTATCGGCTATTTGGAAATCTTCTGGAAATCCTTGTAATATTGCGTAATCTTTTGCCGTTAATGGTCTATATTTTTGAGGAAGATAAATTTTTTCAATAAAATTATGTTTATATATTTTTGGTTCATCACATTCTAGAGATATAGTTGCTACATAATCTCTCGTTCCCGTTGCGGTTAAAGTCCCAATAGCATCAGCATGAGGTAAATATATTTTAGAAATTCCCTTAATTCCTGATGAAATTTTAGAATTTACAAATTCATAACCTTTATTTTCTACAAAACGTAAAATTTCTTTATCTACTAAATGATTTATTTCTTCAATCTTCAAGTCAATAATTAAAGATTCTAAAATCTCATATTTCAAAGGATTACCATCTTTATCACCGTAAATTTTCCTTCTCCGATTTTTTAATATTGTTTGACAAATTGACTTTTCTCTCTGGGTTGTTTTGATTAAGTCCCAAGAATGAATGGTAGTATGTCCATCTCTAACATCTGAGAATAGAAAAAAATCATTTAATTCATCTATTCTTTGAAATCTACCTCTAGAACCAGGAATTTTACCATCTGTAAATAATACTTCTGGAGAAAATTTCTTTTTAGAAAAATCAGTGTGTTGAATATCAGGAATCATATCATATAATTTCCAATATTTATTTATGGGTTGAGGAAAGGTAAAACCCCAACTGTTATCTAGATCATTTCTAATTCCCACAATAAATATTCTGTCCCTATCTTGAGGTAAACCAAAATCATAGGAATTAAGAACTTGATATTTAACTACATAGCCAGATGATGTTAAATTTTCAAGAATATATTCTAAACTTGGTCTGTTTCTTGGTTCAGTTAAACCTTTAACATTCTCAAATATAAATGCTTTAGGTTGATTGGATTTTATAACTCGAAAAACATCATTCCATAATTGACCTCTGGGATCTTTTAAACCTTTTAATTTACCTGCGATTGACCAAGGTTGACAAGGAACACCACCGACCATTACATCTAGTTCAAAAGGTAGCTTGTCTAAATTAGTGATATCTCCTAAATATTGTTCGTCAGTATTGGTATCACGAATAAAATTATTTTTGTAAACTTTGATTGCCTCTTTGTCAATTTCTGAATAACCTAAACAAATTCCTCCTAGTTCTTCGAGAGGAATTCTAAAGCCACCAATACCGGAAAATAGGTCTATAAAGGTAAATTTAGTGGTAGGTTTTATGGTAGTTGTAGCTTGGAATAATGGGAATATTTCTAGCTGTTGAGCGTCAATACAAGATTTCATATTAATTTAGTACACAATTTTATATTATATCAGAAATGTTGACATTATATCAAGAAAATAGCGAAATGTGTTCAGTAACTTCTTTCCCTTTTGGTTGATTTCCCTGCATTGAATTAATCAGATATTCACCAAGTTCTTTCGCAAGTAACACCGGAACTGCATTACCAATTTGTTTATATTTAGAACTTATTGAACCATGAAAAATCCAATCATCAGGAAAAGTTTGAATTTTCGCAGACTCGCGCACAGTTAAAGGACGTAATTCTACAGGGTGACACATATCTGTAGCTTTTTGCTGGGGACTAGTTGTGATTGTTGGTGAAGGTTTATCCCAAGATAATCTTCTGTAAAAACCAACTTTTCCCCCACCAGAATTATAAGCACCTCCCATTGCTTCTGGTTGTAATTCTTCTGGTAAATTTTTCCAATTTTGTCCCGCTTGTAATAATCTTAAAAACTTGAGACGATTTTCTGAATAACTAATAAATTCTGGTTGAATATCCACAAAATCTATTAAGGCATTTTTTAAAGTTCTCCATTTTGGTAAAAATTTACCATCTTTACTATATTTAGCGAGAGGAAATGTAACAGTTTCACCATCTCTAGAACCAATAAAAACTACACGGGATCTATTTTGAGGAACACCATAATCTGCGGCTTCTAATAGGTTATAAACTACGTTATATCCTAATTCCTTCATTTCTGATAAAACTACTTTTAAAGCTGCACCATTCATTTCATCAAGTTCTAAAGCTGGGTAATCTTTTCCTCTTTGATTAATAGGACGATGACGCAAAGAAGCAGAAAGTAAACCTCTAACATTTTCCATTAGGAAAAATCGGGGTTGGACTTCTTTGACAATGCGGATAAAATCCATAAATAAACTTCCGCGCGGGTCCATAACTGAACCCCGTTTTCCTGCGGTACTAAATGGCTGACAAGGGGGACCACCCGTGACTAAATCTATTTCTCCTGGAAGTAAAGCACGACCTAAATTTAAAACTCTTCCTCCTTCTTCTAGTAATTCTTGGGAAGTAACTTTTTCTAATTCTCTGGGAATAGCACTTTCTTGGAGATAAGGTCTATTCAGAGCAATTGTTTTGACTGCATCTTTATCTTTTTCAACTACACTAACAGTATGAAATCCTGCTTGTTCTAGTCCTAAATCTAAGCCATAAGCACCTGTAAATAGGGAAATGCAAATAGGTTGATTATTGATCATTATTGTTTTTCTAATTTATTATTATGATCAATATAGTATATAATATAATGCGGCTTAGTTGAGAAAATTGTAGGTTGGGTAAACCGAAGTTAAACCCAACAAATATCGGTAAATGTTGGTTTTTGTTCCGATTGCTCCGCAACGCTAACGCGAACAAACCAACCTACATAAACTTACTTAATCTAGTCCCATTACTTGCCGATAATGAGGAGCTAATTTAACGACATTTGTTGATTGAGATGGTGTTTCCCAGTGACTACGATTCAACAATTCTTGTTGCAATTCATCAACATTGATTGTGGTAACTTTGCCATTATTAATAATTTGCTTACCATTTACCCAAGCACTATGCACAACATTGACAGGGCGACCTAAAACTAATAAACCGATGGGATCTGTACAGGGAAGTAATGATAAATTATTGAGATCATATAAAACTAAATCAGCTTGTTTACCAACAGTAATAGAACCAAGTAAATTTTCTAAATTTAACCCTTTTGCACCTCCTAAAGATGCCATTTCTACGGCTTGGAGTGGGGTAATCCAATGTTGATAATCTGGTTCTGTAATATTATGTAAAATCGAACCAATTTTAATTGCTTCTAACAAGTCTTGAGAGTCATTACTAGAAGCCCCATCACAACCAAAAGTCACATTTACTCCAGCTTGCATATATTTAATAATTGGGGCTATACCACTGCCTAAACGGAGGTTACTCAAAGGATTATGAACGACTGTAGATTTTGTTTGAGCGAGAATATTAATATCAGATTCATTCAACCAAACACAATGTGCTAAAGTTGTACAACTGTTCAAAAAACCAAGTTTCTGTAAATGTTTTACCGCAGTACAACCATATTTTTCTTCAGCAAGTTTCTCTTGAGCTTTTGTTTCTAATAAATGGGCATGACGACAAAGATTGTACTTATTACTTAATTCAATACATCCTCTGAATAAATCATCGCTGCATAACTGAATTCCCGTGGGTGCAACTAAAATATTAATTCCTTTTTCCGGTTGATGAAATTGCTTAACTGCCGCTTCAATAATGGCTAAAGTTTCCCCAGTAGAACGAAAATAAAGTTCATGATCTGGTTGCGATTCTCCATTTGGTATGCCCGCACTCAAAGATTCATCTTGAATTAAAGGAGCAATAAAAGCGCGAATTCCTACTCTTTGATAAGCCCGAACTACTGTGGCAATAGTTTCTAATTCTTGTCCAGGAATTAATACTAAATGATCAACAACGCTTGTCCCCCCAGAAAGTAAAGTTTCTACTGCTGTTCCCAAGGCACTGAGATAAACTTGTTCTGTATCTAAAGGAGTAAAATCATAGAGATGTGCTAACCATAATTCTAACGGTAAAGGTGGAATTACTCCTCGTTGCCACATTTCTGAAGAATGGGTATGGGCATTGAAAAACCCAGGTAATAAAAGTTTATTTTCCCCATTAATTACCGTGCCAATTATCTCTAAATTAGGGGCAATCGCGGCGAC
>NZ_VIKZ01000025.1:0-2249 GCF_009711985.1 Dolichospermum sp. UHCC 0260
TGGTTTAACCACTTTTGCGATTAATTCAGTCTGTAACAAACATGATAAAACCTGCCCTTACTAAAATTGGCGCTCAAATGTCCAACTTAACTGGCGTAAGAGCGATTATGAAAGATATTAATGAAACCCTCAGAGCTAGTAAGGGACAGGAATTATATAATTTGAGCGCTGGCAATCCGTTGATTTTACCAGAGGTAGAACAGTTATGGCGGGATTGTACGGCAGATTTATTAGCCAGTTCTGAATATGGTGAAGTTGTTTGTCGTTATGGTTCAAGTCAAGGTTATTCACCATTAATTGAGGCGATTGTTCAGGATTTTAACCAGCGTTATGGGTTAAGTTTAACTGAGCGGAATATTTTAATTACTGCGGGTAGTCAAACTATCTATTTTTACGCCGCTAATGCTTTTGGTGGCTATACTGAAGATGGCAATTTGAAAGAAATTGTGTTGCCGTTAAGTCCAGATTATACTGGCTATGGTGGTGTTTGTTTGTTCCCAGAGGCTTTGGTTGCTTATAAGCCTACTCTGGATATTGACGCAGACGCACACAGATTTAAATATCGCCCTGATTTTAACCAACTCTCGATTACAGAAAATACTGGTTGTGTGATTTTTTCCCGTCCTTGTAATCCGACGGGTAATGTTTTGACTAATGATGAGGTAAATAAAATCACTGATTTAGCTGCACCCCATCATGTACCTGTATTGATTGATTCGGCTTATGCACCTCCTTTCCCAGCTTTGAATTTTACAGAAATGACTCCGATATTTGGGGAAAATATTCTCCACTGTATGAGTTTATCAAAAGCAGGTTTGCCTGGAGAACGGATTGGGGTAGCCATTGGAGATGAAAACCTGATTCAAGTTTTGGAATGTTTCCAAACCAATGTGGGAATTCATTCTTCTCGATATGGTCAAGCGATCGCAGCTAGAGCGATAGAATCAGGTACATTAGCAAATATCGCGGAAAATGTGATTCGTCCTTTCTATCAGCAAAAGTTTGATGTCTTAGAAAGTACATTAGAAGCAGCTATGCCTAAGAATATACCCTGGTTCTTACATCGTGGTGAAGGGGCGATTTTTGGCTGGTTGTGGTTGCAAGATCTACCCATGACTGATTGGGAATTTTACCAGGAATTAAAGAAAGTGGGTGTAATTCTTGTCCCTGGTAGTAGTTTCTTCCCTGGTTTAAAGGAGGACTGGGAACACAAACACCAATGTCTGCGAATTAGTTTAACAGGTAGTGATGAGGAAATTACTATTGGTATGCAGCGTTTAGCAAAAGTTGCTGAACGGGTTTATCAAAGTGCGGCTGTAAGTGTGTAAGAAAAATGAACCACGAAGAAGCGAAGAACACGAAGAAGAAGAAGGAAGGAAGCAGGGTGCAGGGTGCAGGGGGAAAAGCTCAAAAAGTACCTGTTCCTAATCACCAATCACCAATTACCAATCACCAATTCCCAATTCCCAATCTCGATGATTGGTTGGAAATTGGCAAAATTGTCTCACCTCAAGGTTTAACTGGGGAGTTGCGGGTTTATCCTAATACGGATTTTCCTGAACGCTTTGAAGAACCGGGAAAACGCTGGTTGTTACGTCCTGGGGAAACGGAACTTGAAACTGTGGAGTTATTAAATGGGCGATATATTGAGAATAAGAATCTTTATGTGATTAAATTGAAGGGAGTGAGCGATCGCCATCAAGCTGAAAATATGCGTGATTGTCGGTTTTTTGTGCCTGTGAGCGATCGCCCAGAATTGGATGAAGGTGAATTTCATGTGTTAGATTTGCTAGGGTTGCAGGTCTTTATGCAATCATCTGGGGAATTTGTGGGAACGGTGGTGGATATCTTACCTTCTGGTCATGATTTATTGGAAGTTAAATTTGATCCTGCTTTTATCACTAATAACGAAGAGTTGACAACTGATAAAGTACAAAAAACTGTTTTAATTCCTTTTGTGATGGAAATTGTTCCTGTTGTTGATTTAGAAAATCGTCGAGTTGAAATTATTCCTCCCCCCGGTTTATTGTCAATTAATAATTAGGGCTTGCGGAAAAAGTGGGAAAATGCCAGAAAAAAGATGACTAAGTAATTAGGAAATGTTAACTAGTACACTGTGGCGTAAGTGAACGAAGCATTTTCAAGCCTTGTAATCAATCAAATTTTCTGAGCTTTTAATGGTCATGTTATTTACGCCAACTTGTACTAGTTAGTTGTCAGTTATCAGTAGGGGCGAAGCATTTGGAAGA
>NZ_VIKZ01000025.1:2530-13091 GCF_009711985.1 Dolichospermum sp. UHCC 0260
GTTTTAGATTTTATTTCTCCTGAATTCTGACTCCTGACTCCTGCTTTATTAGCTAAAATCGCGTAACATTTTCTTGAGTTCGAGATTGTGCATCTCTTCTTGTCCGATCATACCACGGCTGAATTCTTCTAAATAAATACTGGCATTGTTGACAACTGCTAGAAGACTTTTGTACATATCTAAAGCTTTCTTTTCATGGGATAAACTTTCTTGCAAAATATCCTTAACGTTATGTTTGAAAGTTTCTTCCATTGGGGCGATTCTCAAAGTAGGATGTCCTTCTAAGCCTGTGAGAATTTCTCCGACTTGTTGAGCATGAAGTAATGATTCTGTGGCTTGCGCTTTGAAGAATGCCACAATAGGTATACGATTTGGACCTGTTACCATTAAGGAATAATGGGTGTAGCGAACTACCCCTGCTAGTTCAAATTCCATAATGGAGTTGAGAATATCAATTGTTTTTTGGTGGTCGAGTTCTTGCATTAGTTGTTAAGTTGAGCAAAATTACATCAGGAGAGGATTTAGCTACCAATTATTAGTGAGCAGTTATACTTTTTTTAAGGTTTGAAAACCCTAACTGTTTTCACTCTTAGTTTTTAACTATTTTCTCTCTTATTCATCATTTTAAACTGCTTATTCTGGACTTCCAATGGTGTGAAAATACTAACTTTGTGCTTTAGTGCTGGTTTTTTCTCGCACTTTTTGGGTATTTTCCTCGATGGTTTTCACTAGCTTGGTAACATCTTCTGGAGTGCTAACTGCTTGCGCTGGGGGGATAGCAGTAGGCCAAACTTTCACTAGTTCTCCAAAAGCTGTATCTATGGCTTTGTGTGCTTGAGGATGTGTTTGCGTCATTTGGCTAGAAATACTTTTATATAGCTCCTGAGAATAGACGACAAAGCCACGAGAATCTTGATATTCAATGGGGGCAGTAATTTTGCCATTCGCAATTGCTGCACCATATTCTGAGTTGGCTGCGTCTAGTAAACTGGTGATTACTTGTAGAACAAATTCGGGTTTACTGCGTTGTTCATCTGGTAAAATTGCGATCGCACTATCCACAGCTTGCACAGAAGTGGTAAAGTTAGTTTTTATTTTGGCATCCTTGGGATTAGATTTCACTAAATCAGTTAAACTGACTAAGTTGCTTTTAAATTCTTTAACTTTACGTTCATCTAATTGTTCTTCAATATCAATATAAATCTCCTCAACTGGATGTCCAATATGGGGTTGAGCTTGTTTGGGTTGATTTTGATCTAATAATTCTTTGGCTACTAAAAGATGTCCTTTCATTAACCCCAATTTGGTCATGTAGTCAATATCTTTAGCTTCACCTGTAAGTACCACTTCCTCAACTGTCACCATGTCTTTAATTTGGTTAAACTGTGGTTGAGTAATCACTTTTTTACTGACTAAATCCGTTGGATTAGCGTAGGGACGATTAGCTTGGATTTTGTTGGATAAAGCCGGAATTCCTAATGTAGCTTCTAATTTATCTAATTGGGATAAAATTGCATTATTGATATTAATTTTAGCTTTACCACTATGACCGCTATGGGCGCTGGTTTCGGCAACTTGGGCTGTACTTGGTGTTGATTTAACGTCTGCTGTCGGTGTATCCTGGGTACAGGAACTCAGGGAAATCATCGCACAAGCCGCGATAGATAAGAATAAATAACGGAATTTGATCATTTTTACTCCTGGTAAATTGAATAGTTCTAACTAGCTTAATAGCTTTTTTAATAACCTCTTATTTTGATCTATCACAAATGAGAGATTTTATCAAATAATTTATCTAGGATTCTAAATTATTTGCCTATATACTTATATTATTTTTTTACCAAAGAGCGTGTTTTTATTAGCATTGACGAAACAACTTGATGGATGAAAAAAGATGCAATTTTTACTAGTTATATAATATGGATATATAGAATAACTGATAAAAATTCTCAATACATAAACAAAAAAATAGGTTGAAGATCTAATGACCAAAGATTTATTTAGGTTTGCTTCTGGGTAATGACTTCAAACTGTCCCATACACCCGCTTTCAGCGATCGCATCTTGGTGAGGATGAAACATATATTTTCCTGGATAGCGAAAAGCAAACTCTAAAATGTGCCTTTCTGCGACACCCATTGTTAAAACATCGGTTTTTTCACTGGGAGTAATTGTCATTCCCGAACGATAAACATTAAAGAAATTAGCGTGAAGGTGAAACGTCACAGCAGGATCGAATTCAATAATATTAAGAACATAGACTCGAATTAACTGATTTTGATAAATTTGAATGGGATGGTGCATATAATGATGCGGCATACCATTAAAAGCATAATATTCATTGCGATTATCATCATTTATGTCATACCCAGACATGATTAAAACAATTTCATCAGCAGGGGGACGGGGTTTAGGAGGGTCAATAATAAACATCCCATATAAACCTTTAGCAATATGACGAGTAACCGGAGCAATGTGACAATGATACAAATGAACGCCATAGGGTTCGGCATCAAATTCGTATATAGTCGCTTTACCATTACCCACGGGTTTTATTCCATCCATTTCAGCGGGATGAACTCCGTGAAAATGCAGAGAATGGGAATGTCCAGCATTGTTGAGAAAAAGTATTCTTATTCTTTCCCCTTCTTTAGCCCGGAGTGTTGGTCCAGGAATCCGCCCATTTAAATCCCAAATGTTGTAGGAGACAGCACTATTAAGCTGAATGGTGGAAGTACCAGCAGTTAGCTGAAATTCGCGGACTGTACGCCCATTTTCCTGCTTAACTGTCCCATAATCAAAATCTCGTAACACCTGCATGGGGTTAGTAGCACCATTAGATGCTGCCATTTCCATCGGTGGGATTCTAACACTGGCATGATCTTTGACATTCAATATCTGCCAAATTGCTCCCGCACCAATGACTCCAGCCCCGGATAATCCCAGTTGTAGCAATTGGCGACGACTCCAAATTTTATCTTTACTGAAAGTAAAGTTGTCAGACATGAGACTAATAGGGATATGGGTATGTAGGGAATTGTAAATAATTTGCAATTAGCTTTAGGTATCCTATCGAACTTAGAAATTATTGTCAATAACTTGGAAAAATAATTTTTAGGGGACTAGTAAATGGAATAAGGTGCTAGGATCGCTCAGGTAAGTAATAAATTAGACTCAACTCCATTTACTTTAACTATAGCGGTTATCGGTTGAATGAAATACAGTTATAATATCCTGTAAATCCTTAAATCCTGGATATCCTGATTTAGACAAGAGGTAGCATCTGGGAAACTACAATTTCTAAATCAGGAAAATCTAAAGGAGATATGTTTTGATGTTCTGTGATAGTTTCTCGATTTTGATAACCTTCTGTTGTGGGATTTCTAAATACAATTAATTCGCGTTTCACTACATCTAACACCCAATAATCCTTAATTCCTGCTTGAGAATAAGCTTTAGCTTTGATTTCTGTATCTAGTTTTAAACTACTATCTGCAACTTCGATAATTAGATAAATTTCTGCTGGTGTAGGATGATGATCTGCATAGTCTAGAGGATCTATTTTCACTACAGCAATATCTGGTTCTGGTTCAGACCTTTCATTTAATTTTACAGGGTCTTGAACAGCTATCCAAGCCTGATTTCCTAAACGATTTTGTAATAATTTATTTGTTCTTCCTACTGCTGAACTGTGGGCTGTTCCTTTAGCTACCATCCAGATTATTTTCCCCTCTAATAATTCTACCCGTTCACTTGGTTCAAATATTCCTGCTTCAGCCATTCTGTGGTATTCATCAACAGTCCACAGCCGCAATTGTAAGGGTGATTCTGTGGTTTGCATAGTTAATTAAGGTGAATATTTATTCACTATTATATGATGATTTGTCTGAATCAGGATGTCCAGGATTTGAGGATTTACAGGATTTTTGTCTGAATCAGGATGTCCAGGATTTTAGGATTTACAGGATTTTTTCTGGCACAATGGAAATAAAGAAACTGTGAATTGATCATTATTACTCAATTAATGTTTCAACCTTCATCTTTAAATATCTGCTTTATAGCATTTTGATATTGAGTTTCATTACCTTCTTTTTTATATATATCTGCTGCTTTTCGATAATTAATGATTGCACCCTGCTTGTCTCCTAATTCAGAGTGAATAACCCCCCGATTGAAGTAAGCATCGGCATCATTAGGATTGATTTTTATAGCTTGAGTGAAATCATCAATTGCACTCTGGTTGTCTCCTAAATGATAGTGATTATATCCCCGATGGAAGTAAGCATCGGCATCATTGGGATTAATATTTATAGCTTGAGTATAATCATTAATTGCACCCTGCTTGTCTCCTAATTTAGATCGAGCAATCCCCCGATTGCAGTAAGCAAGGTCATAATTGGGATTAATATTTATAGCTTGACTGTAATCATCAATTGCACCCTGCTTGTCTCCTAATTCAGATCGAGCAATCCCCCGATTGCGGTAAGCAAGGTCATAATTGGGATTAATATTTATAGCTTGAGTGTAATCATCAATTGCACTCTGGTTGTCTCCTAATTCAGAATGAGCAAGCCCCCGACTGTAGTAAGTATCGGCATAATTAGGATTAATTCTTATAGCTTGAGTCCAATCATCAATTGCACTCTGCTTGTCTCCTAAATGATAGCGAGCAAGCCCCCGATTGAAGTAAGCCTTGGCATAATTGGGATTAATATTTATAGCTTGAGTGAAATCATCAATTGCTCCCTTGTAGTCCTTTTTATTAAAGCATTCAGTACCCAAACTGATATATTTGTCAGCATCAGAAGATGTCAAACTTTCTAAATAGCCACGTAAAGCCCCAGGATAAAGTAATTCATCTATTCCCACGAAAGCTTTAACACCAGCAGATTTAATTATATTGGTTGGTAAAAATCCAGCCAAAATTAAGTTATATTCAGATTGAGCCTCGCTGACTTCCTCTTGAATTAAAATACAAACTAAAACAGCATTTTTTTCAATTTCTTCTCGGCTAATTGACCATTGAACCTTATCAAAATTCCCATAACGGGCTTTAACCTGAATACCAATTGATGAATCAGACGTTAAAGTAAAATCAATTTTTCCATCTCCACCAATGCGTTTTTCATAATCAACCTCAGTGACAAAATCACCTAAACGACTTTTAACAACTTCCTCACCCAGCTTTCCCTTCATATTGTTGATAAAGACATCACGAATAGGATTTGAAGAAGTGCGTCTATATTTTTCAGCCATATCCCAGCAAAAATCCCGTAATTGCTGTAACCTCTCTCCAGAGATAACTGTCAATTCACTATGCTGGCCTTCCTTCTCACAATGGAGTAAGTCACCAGATTTCAGTCTTTGAATAAAATCAGTCTGCTGTGCTTTGAGTATAGTTGTCCAGTCCATTTGTCAAAACTCACCTTTATCTGACAAAAAGTATTTATTCTATTATTCCCTATTAAGCAACAAAAAGCACTAATCTAGATCACATTGCAGTTTTTTGAGTCCAACCGAAAAGTATTGAATCCTCAAGCCCTCAAAACACAACTCAAGCAAACATCCTTTAAATCCTTAAATCCTGGATATCCTGATTCAGACAATTCTGATATTACCTCCTGTTCAATATTATAAACTACTAAACAAAGTTGATTTTTTTTAATAACTGATTGAATAAAAGGCAGTATAAAAAATTCATTGTAAACAGTAATAGGAACTGCTAAATATAATATCCGTAGCAGTTAGAATTATGAGAATATGTCATAAAGATTTATAAATGTTAACAATTCAAAAAACAAATATATAATTTGACGTATTTTTTATTGAAAAATTATCCTAAATAAAATCCCAAAATATCTACCAATAGGGTATTGTCAAAAGAGATAAAATTTAGTTTGCTATTAATTTTGTTAGTCGTTATATTACTTACAATTAGTCTGCAAAAAACACATTAAAAAAACACCAATCTCATGCACATACCCGATGGATTTATTTCTGTGCCAGTTGCAGCCGCCACCAGTTTAGCCAGTGCAGCCGCCTTATTTGTAGCTTTTGAGCGATCGCAAGCAGCCTTTGGCATTCGTCGCGCCCCCATTCTCGGCTTAACCACAGCCTTTATTTTCGCTGCCCAAATGATTAATTTTCCCGTAGCGGGAGGAACTAGCGGCCACCTATTAGGAGGGGCTTTAGCTGCCATTATTTTAGGTAGTCCTTGGGCGGGAATGCTATGTATTGCCACAGTTTTAATTATTCAAGCTGTGCTATTTGCTGATGGTGGTATCACCGCCTTGGGTGCAAATATTTTAAACATGGGAGTAATCGGCGTGTGGGTAGCGTGGGGATTAACCCAAACCTTACAACGACTATTGGGCGGTTCTCAACGGCGTTTACCCCTGGCAGCAGGCATAGCAGCCGGAGTGAGCGTAGTTGTCGCCGCTGTAGCTTGTGCCATTCAATTAGCCCTGTCTGGAACAGCACCAGCCAACATAGTTTTACCCACCATGGCAGGTGTACATATTTTGATTGGTATTGGAGAAGGATTAATTACCGGGGGTGTATTAACCTATTTAGCCACAGCCCGTCCAGATTTGTTACCAGGTGAAGAACACAAAGTTAGAGGCTGGTTAGTTCCCGTTGTCAGTATTTTGCTAATTTCAGGTGTGTTGTCTCTATTTGCTTCTGCTTGGCCAGATGGTTTAGAAAAAGTAGCAGAAAACGTGGGTTTTATCAACTTAGCTGAAAATGTGCGGGTAATTGTACCAACACCTTTGGCTGACTATGAGATTAAAGGTTTAGGACAAATTGGGACAAGTATTGCTGGTTTAGTGGGTTCTACAGCTTGCTTTGCTGTGGCTTTTGGAATTGCCAAAGTGATAAAACCGAATAATGCTTAAAATTTCCTTACCATTACGCTTGCAATTATCCCTGATCATTGTGATTGGGGCAGCTTTTTTAAAACATCATACTTGGTCTAATTTACTAGTATATGGGGCGATCGCCCTGGTTTGGGTTTGTATCTTACAAGTACCCATTCGCAAATTAGGCGGATTACTCGGTGCAGAATTAATTTTTCTATCATTGATGGCTTTACCATTGGGATGGGAACGAGCTAGTTTTTTGCTTGTGCGTTCCCTAATTTGTTTAATTACGATGAATAGTTTCTTATTAACCTTACCCCCCCACAGTTTGGGTATCGCCCTCAAAAGCTTACCAATACCTGCACCATTAAAGGAAAACCTGATCTTAGCCGCGCAATATTTAGAAATATTACTTTTAGAAGTAACGCAAATGCAGCGCAGCGCCCAATTACGTGGTTTAAATGGTGCAGCAGGGTGGCTACGCTATGCCAGTGCTTCAATGATTGGGGCGTTGTATCTCCGCACCTTAGACAGAGCCGAAAGAGTTTATGCTGCTATGGTAGCCCGTGGATATAACGGACAATTACCCCTAGATTCCCCCCTCAAACCAAAAGAACGTTTTATCTTGTTAATAGCTGGGGTGACAGCTACTTGTTTAACCCTAAGTTCCTACCTTACTGTTATTTGAGTGGTGAATCTTGACATCATTAACTTCTAATCCCCAAATTTCCCTTTCGCAACCGCATACAAATGTCGTTGAAGTCCAAAATCTGGTATATGCCTATTCGCACCAGCAACCCGTACTACAAGAAATTTCTTTTAGCCTACAAACAGGCGATCGCGTCGCTTTAATGGGTGCTACAGGTTCAGGTAAAAGCACCTTGCTAGAAAACCTGATTGGTTTAAAACATCCCCAAAGCGGCAAAATCTGGATTAACGGCATCCCCATATTGCCAAACACTCTCCCGCAAATACGGCAACAAATTGGTTTTACGTTCCAAGATGCTAACGACCAATTATTTATGCCCACAATCCTCGAAGATGTTACTTTCGGACCTCTTAATTATGGTGTCTCATCTATAGCCGCTAAAGATAAAGCCCATCAACTATTAGCGGACTTTGGATTAGAGTCCTACGCCCATCGTTCCGCCCATGAACTTTCTGGAGGACAAAGACGTTTAGCCGCCTTAGCCGCAATTTTAGCCCTAGATCCTGCCATTCTCATCTTAGACGAACCTACCAACGGACTTGATCCAGCATGGCGACGACATTTAGCCCAAGTATTATTAAAATTGCCCGTACAAGTGATGTTAATAGCTTCCCATGATCTCAATTGGCTAGGAAGAGTCACCCAACGGGCTTTAGTCCTCTCTACTGGTAAAATTCAAATAGACAGTGACATTCAACCACTGTTGCAAGATGGCAAAACCTTAGATAAATTAGGGTTGCCAGTAGATTGGTAAACTGCTCAACACAGAAATTCCTAATTGCAAATTAATGATCATCTGGCTTACTATTTAGGGGATTTTATTGCTCTTGGGATGTTAATGTTGTTTTCCCGTTATCCAGTTATTGCTCCTGTTAGCCTGAGCATTGCTTTGTTAATTACTAGTTGCAGCGAGACTAAAACCTCCCAATGTCAGCGATTAGTTACAGTTGTCAATCAGGGTACATCACTGATTGATATTAAAAAAGGTCAGCAAGCATCAACTAGCTTGCAATTATCCAAAGACTTGAAAAATGTCACCAAATCCATTCAGGAATTAAATTTAAAAGACCCCAAACTGCAAGAATTTGAAACCAGTTTTATCAAAATCTTTGATCATCTTAGTGAAGCCATAGCCAAGGCTTCTCAAGCTCTTGCAGATACTAAGAAAGCAGAAGCATCATCAGATGGTAGAGTAAAAGTTGAAAAAGCTAGAAGAGAAATTGATTCCGCACTGACAACCGCAGCTAAAACTGCTGGTAAGGAATCAGATGCTTTAGGCGTTCAATTAAATAAATATTGTAGCCAAGCAGAAGCAGCTAAGAATTAAAAATTGAGAATTAAAAATTAAAAATTCAAGAGTTAGATTCTTCACTCTTCTTTTTTTAATTTTTAATCTTGGATTTTTTATTACTACCAACCAAGCTTTTTATTCATGGGATTTTGTAAAATGTGGGATGATTAATTTCCACAATTATCACAATGTCCACAACGCCAATTAGTCGTTGTTTCAAACCCAAAAGCATTTAATAAAAACTGCCAACGACATTTTTTAGTAGTAAGATATTCACTCATTTGTTTAGCAGCTTGTAATTGTGTTTTTGCTGGTTTTCCTGACGGCAAAGACATAGAATAATGAAAAGGATCAAGCCATTCTAGTTGTCCATTACTATGGAGAAGAGAAAGTGCCACAGCACTATTAGGAAATTCTTTAATTACAGTATTTATTTCTCCTTGGGGTGGTAATTGTTTCGCTAATTGTTGGGCTTTTTGTTGTTGCAATTTCATTTGTTCTTCAAAAAATTTCCGTCTTTGCTTATCCTCAGCATCTAAAAATCCCGTTGGTTCACTTACTAAAGTTAAAACATCAGCGGGTTTTCCATCTCTTCCAGCCCTGCCTATTTCTTGCACATATTCAGATAATAAATAGGGCGCATGAAAATGGACAACCCAGCGGACATCCGATTTGTTTATCCCCATGCCAAAAGCACAAGTACACACCACAAAAAGGATTTTTCCACCTAACCAACTAGCTTCAATATTCCGGCGTTCTGTTGGACTTAATCCTGCATGATAACTAGCAGTATGAAAGCCATTTTCTGTTAACCATTCGGTTAAATTTTCACTATCTCTTCGAGTCCGTACATAAATTAAACCAACTTGATTTGGTCGTTTTTGAATAAACTTTAATAATTGTTGTTTTCTCCCTTTAGGAGTCCAAGCAATTCGGACAATAGGATTTAAATTTTCCCGATAGGGATTAATCCGAAAAATCTCAGGTTTGTCTAATTTTAAAACTGTAGAAATAATCTTTTGGGCTAAAGGATCAGCCGTGGCTGTAAAAGCTGCTATACTAATTTTTGTTCCCGGTGGTTTTGATTTTAGTAACGCTTCACGCACAGCCCCTAAACGCCGATAAGCTGGACGAAAACTATCACCCCACTGCACTAAACAATGGGCTTCATCCAGAATTAAACCATTAATTTGCAGTTGGGGATTACATAACTTCTTCCACACTGCTGGACTGAGTAAGGTTTCTGGTGATAAATACAATAATCTTAATTGCTGTTTTTCCAAAGCTTGCAAAGTTGCCTGACGTTGAGATGTCGTTAATTCACTGTGTAAAAGTGCTGCTTTTTGTGACAGTTGACGTAATTCCTCAACTTGGTTTTCCATTAAAGCCACCAAAGGAGAAACTATTAAAGTTAATCCTGTTTGTAGTAGGGCAGGAAGTTGAAAACAAATTGACTTCCCCCCACCTGTGGGCATAATAATTAGTGAATCTTTTTGTGATATTAAACAGTTAACAATTTCTTTTTGAGGAGGACGAAAATCGTCATATCCCCAAATCGCTTTTAATGCTGCGCGAACATCTTGCCAAGATTGTGTTACTGGGAGATTCATTTTCTTATCACAAAAGCACAAAAAAGAATAAATGGGAAAATAAGGAAAATATTTATCTTTACTCTTCCCACTGACAACTGACAACTGTACGG
>NZ_VIKZ01000025.1:13224-14182 GCF_009711985.1 Dolichospermum sp. UHCC 0260
TGACTACTGACCAATTAGTTCTTGATCATTCCATTCCAAAGTATCACCAATGCTTTCTCCATTATGGTAAGCAGCCAGTAATACTTCGCAGGTTTTACCATAGGATATCGCACCAGTGGCATCAAGAGCGATCGCTCCAAAATCCCGATTATTCCTCTTAGCTTCCGTAAATGATCGCTGCATAGCCTCCTGTAGTGACATTCCATCAGTAACGCGCACCACAACCTTAGCTGCTAAACACTCATCAATAATATCTTCCCCAATGCCCGTACAACTAACTGCTGCATGACTAGTTGCATAATTACCCGCTGGCATCGCCGAATCACTGACTCGCCCAATGCGTTCAAAGCCTTTACCACCTGTGGAAGTACCAGCAGCTAATTTACCATAGCCATCTAAAGCCACAACACCAATAGTCCCCCTACCAGCACTTTCCGCCATTTCTGGTTCTGCTACTACCCCAGCCATGGTTCTTTTAAAGTTATCCTGACGTTCTAGAGTCCACTCTTTCAAGCGCAAATCAGTTAGAGCATTATAACTAGGAAGTTGCAACTCCCGCGCCAACTCAGCCGCACCGTAATCAGACAAAACCCGATCATCAGCATCTTGTAAAAACAGCGCCATTTCAATCGGATTCTTCACCCGTGACACATTAATCACACCACTGAACCTCCCAGTCGTTCCATCCATCATGGAAGCACTCATGCGGATTTGTCCATCAGATTGCAGTACAGAACCAGTACCAGCATTAAACCGGGGTTGATCTTCCAACATCTGACAACCGCGAACTACTGCTTGAGCCGCAGTTGCACCCGTCAGCAAAAGAGCATAGACTTCCTCAACAATCTGAGAAAGAGAATTGCGGACTGCGATTAATCCCCCCTTACCTTGGAGAGAACTACCAGCACCACCATGAATAATTAATTTAGGTTGTATTTGTAATGTCATGTTATTTTGT
>NZ_VIKZ01000025.1:14465-25901 GCF_009711985.1 Dolichospermum sp. UHCC 0260
CCGTACAGTTGTTAGTTGTTAATTTTTTGCGTGAGAACGACGACGACGACAACGTTCTGAGCAATATTTCACTTCATCCCAGCAATCTTGCCATTTTTTCCGCCAAGCAAACGGACGTTGACAGACTACACAGATTTTTTCTGGTAAATCAGATTTAGAACGAACACGCCCCATCATAATCAATACAAAGTTCAAACCATTCTTGAGGATAAGCAATAGTAGTTTTAATTAGTGAATAAAGTCTATCATCTTCTCTCAAATTTTGGATAAGTTGCCCCAAAGATATAATTTGTTGTTCAGCATCTTTAATTTTTTTTGCTGCCAATTTTGATCATTGTTTGACATAAGTTATAGTAATATATATGAAGATACCTGGTATACATTCCTAATGTATTTTAGCTTTGGTATCTGTTAATAATTGATAGATGTTACCCTAAATTGGATATTTATAAAGCATTAGTTAGTCATGTTCTATTTACTCTGGTAAAAACCGAACCGGAGTGGTTGCACAAACAAACCATCGGTAGTCTAAATTGGCTGTCGAAAGCCAGTTATTATCCTTCTACTAAATGGTTAAATAGCCTATTTCAGCAATATCTGTGTCTAAATGATCCGCGATTAGAACAAACCATACTGGGAATGAAATTTCCCAATCCTTTGGGGTTAGCGGCTGGATTTGATAAAGACGGTATTGCTGCTAATATTTGGCATAATTTTGGTTTTGGGTTGGCTGAATTGGGTACTGTTACTTATCATCCACAACCAGGAAATCCTCCTCCCCGTTTATTTCGTTTGCCTTTAGATCAAGCGGCACTTAACAGGATGGGTTTTAATAATGCTGGTGCTGTCGCAATGGCCGCAAGATTAACAGAGGCAAAACAACATTTAATTTACCCAATCCCAATACCGATAGGAATAAACTTAGGTAAGTCTAAGATAACATCCTTGGAACTAGCAGCGCAGGATTATCTAGAGAGTTTTCGATTACTGAAGGATTTGGGTGATTATTTTGTAGTTAATGTTTCCTCTCCCAATACACCGGGATTGCGATCGCTCCAGGATGCTACCATGCTCAGTCAAATCTTGGATATGCTACAGCAGGAAAATACTGCACGAAAACCCATATTTGTGAAGATAGCCCCCGATTTAGAATGGGAAGCAATATCTGACATTATTGCTCTGGTTAAAACCTACCGAATTGCTGGTTTAATCGCCACCAACACCACGATTAGCCGGGAAGGACTCAAAACCCAAATTATTGAAAAAACTGGTAAATCCCCCCAAGAGGAAGCGGGAGGAATTAGCGGAAAACCAGTGAGAGATCGCTCCACAGAAGTAATTCGCTTCATTTACCAACAAACCCAAGGGCAGATGCCTATCATTGGCGTAGGTGGCATATTTACTGCTGAGGATGCTTGGGAAAAAATCACAGCCGGAGCTTGTCTTATTCAAACTTATACAGGCTGGATCTATGAAGGACCAATGATGGTACGCCGGATCATGTCCGGTTTATTAACCAAGCTAGAAGAAAACGGACTAACATCCATCAGTCAAGCGATTGGGATTGGTCAGTAGGGGCGAAGCATTTGGAAGATAAATTATCGGTCATTGCCAAAAATAGTTCTCCAAATGCTTCGCCCGTACAGTTGTCAGTGGTAAAACTGCTCCCTGCTCCCTGCCTCCTATTCTTCCATGGGGAAAAACTCCTTAGACCTACGAGAATAGGACCAAGCAATACCATCAGGATCACGGCTACGACACCACTGGGCAAAATCTGGGTCATTGCGTCGCTTGTAAACCGTACTGGAATAGACATTTAGCCGTTTAGCTAATTCAGATTGAATCAGCGAACCAAAAACTAACTGTTCTTCTAGAGGTTTTCTCACTTCCTCGTGGGTAGGAACAGATTCAGATTTGGATTCAGACTTGGATTCAGATTGCGCTTCCTCCTCCTGGGGAATAGGAGGAGGTGGAGCTAAAAAAGAGCGGGCAATTTTGGTAACTGGTTGCGCGGGAAGTTTTTCTACCAATTCACTACTATCAAGAATATCGCCGAGAATACTGGCATTAATAAAATAGTACAATTGATCTTCTTTTTTTGAATCTAGGACACTAGCGCCAAATTCCTTAGCTTTACTATCCAAATAGCGTTTTGCCACCTGTCCCGAAAAATTACCCTTGATTGCCAAGTCCATGGGTGTAATTTTGCCCTGGTTTTCCCGAATCAATTCATAAAAAAGCGGGTTAACTTGGTTACACCACTTTTCCCACCTATATTGCTGCCAAAGATTGAAAACCATCAGCAGTAATAACAGCAGCCCTAATACTTTCCAAGTATTGACTAGGAAAACAATCACAAACGATATCGGCAAAATAAGAACGAGAAAACTTTTGCCGTAATTTTCTATGGTTTTTTCACTCATGCTGATTTTTGCCAAGTGAACTTTTACAAAATAATATTCTTATATTGGCAAAAATTTGGCCATTTGTTTGTATCTTTTGGCAAAATTATCGCCAATTATTCGGCAAAAGCTACTGATGCAATAAAAAAGTGACTAATTGTCTCAGTATATTTTTTCAAGCCTTTGAGAAATTGGTGTGTAGTCAGATTAGGTTCACAAAGATTAAAATTAAGCGATGATATAGCGGTATGCACTGGAATGAGATTCTAATTTTCACCCCAGAGGCTTACACCGAAAGGATTGTACTCCTAATTGCTGACCGCTAAAAGCTACTATAATCATCAATCACCAATTGCCAAACAGTCAGTAACCCAGCCCTAAAGGGACTGGGCTTGCAAGAGTAATCAAGCAAGCCGTGCTGACCAGACCACCCTGAGCGTAGTCGAAGGGTAGCCGTTATTTGAGTCACGACACCCCGGAATGCGTAGCTAGTTCCCCGCTCTGTCATTTGCAATTAAACAGTTTTAAGGTCACTGAAACAGTGTTGCAAGTCTAACAAGCTCTTATAACTGGTCGTTCGCGCCAGCGTGCCGGAGGCATCTAGCTAACATTACCCCAGAAATGGGAGTTGGTTTCCAGATTCCAATCAAAAATCTGGTTTCAATTTTAATATCCACAGCGGTTAAAACCGCTCGTGTCGCTTCCCTCTCAGCCCTAAAGGGACTGAGTTTCCCACTTACCGCGATATCTTATGAAGATACCTGGATTTCCTGGTGACAGAGATAAAAAATCAACTTCAACCGGACGAAAATCCTATTTTTTGATTCCCCCATTAGCACTTTGGCATCCTTGGTGGCATCAATTTATGGATTGGATGGTAATATTTTTAACTGTCATGTTATGTTTACTAATGTTGCCAACTCGTCTCCCCGGAATGGAATTATTAGGCATTGGTCCTAACTGGCTACTGATTTGGGTAGTGGCTTGGAGTGTCAATCGCTCAGTATTTTCTGGTCTGCTGTCAGGGATCATTTTGGGGCTATTACAAGACGCAATGACATCACCTGATCCAACTCATGCCTTGAGTTTGGGAATTGTGGGAATGTTAACAGCCCTGATGCAAAAACAGCGGTTTATTCAAGAAGACTTTATTTCCATTGCTTTAATTGTATTTGCGATGGCTGTAGTGGCAGACACTATTTTTGCTTTCCAGTTATCTTGGGTAGGAAATCGTCATGCAGCCAGTATTTGGACATATTACCAACGGGCTACCTTAGCTTCGGCAATTCTCAGTAGTTTGTGGGCGCCTGTGGTTTATTATCCTCTTAATCGCTGGTGGCAGCAGATGAAATTAATTCGTAATTCGTAAGTCAAATGGATAATTTTCCAGGAGTCTCTCCCAAATCTGCATCATTACCTCAAGATCCTCAACTTATAACACAGCCTGTAGTCCCAGAAATAGTAGGTGATGACTTTGACTCTCGCATGATGGGAAGGTGTGTGGAATTAGCCCGGACTGCCTTAGGACGCACTTCACCAAATCCCTTGGTGGGGGCGGTGATTGTCCAAAATGGGGAGATTGTGGGAGAAGGATTTCATCCTTGTGCTGGTGAACCTCACGCCGAAGTTTTTGCCCTGAGAGCAGCGGGAGAACGGGCGCGAGGAAGCACTATTTATGTGAGTCTTGAACCTTGTAACCACTATGGACGTACTCCTCCCTGTTCCCAAGGGTTGATTAATGCGGGTGTGTCTAAGGTGGTAGTAGGGATGGTTGATCCTAATCCCTTGGTAGCAGGTTCTGGAATTGCGCGGTTACGGGCTGCTGGGATAGAAGTGATAGTTGGAGTAGAGGAAGCGGCTTGTCGGCGATTAAATGAAGGGTTTATTCATCGCATTCTCTATCAACGACCTTTAGGGATTTTGAAATATGCTATGACTTTAGATGGTAAAATCGCCACTACTGCTGGTCATAGTGCTTGGGTAACAAATCAAGATGCTCGCACTGAGGTTTATCAATTGCGAGCCGCTTGTGATGCGGTGATTGTTGGTGGGAATACGGTTAGAAAAGATAACCCTTATTTGACTAGCCATCAAGTTGAGGCTCATAATCCTCTGCGAGTGGTGATGAGTCGTAGTCTAAATTTACCAGAACAAGCTCGGCTATGGGATACTCAGGAAGCTCCAACTTTGGTTGTAACGGCAGTTGGTAGTTCACAGGCTTTTCAAAAAATGCTGCGCGACAAAGGGGTGGAAGTGGTGGAATTTAGCTCACTCACCCCAGAAGCAGTCATGAGTCATTTATCTGAGCGCGGGTTTTGTAGCGTGCTATGGGAATGTGGTGGTATTTTAGCAGCTAGGGCGATCGCTCAAGGCTCTGTCCAAAAAATTATGGCATTTATCGCCCCCAAAATTATTGGTGGAGATCATGCTCCTACACCTGTGGGAGATTTGGGTTTGACCAATATGACTGAAGCGTTACTTTTAGAGCGCGTCAGTTGGCGTGTTGTTGGTAATGATTGCTTGGTGGAAGGTTATTTACCACCCAAAATAAAATAAATAGCACAGATACTCAGCTATGATTCTTGGCGTTCATAAGCTAAATCACGAATCAGAGTTAGCCGAGATTGAATGTAATCACAGAGAAAATCAATTTCATGGGCATCTAAAAAGGCTTGATTCGTGATTTGTTTAACTAACCACTGTACCAAACTAGTATCATCAAGCTGCAAAAGCGTTACTGTGTGAGTGGCTTCAACGATAGACCAAAACTGACGCATGATTGTTGGACTCATTCGGCCTCTATTTAATCATTAATTTAGTTATTTTCAGATTATACAGTTCTGATATTAATTAACTGCCTAAATCTACAACTAGATATAACTATTATTAAAAATTTAATAAATGGGCAAATATTTTGCTGAAAATGAAGAAATGTCAAGTTATATGAATTAACTTAATTTTACTTAACTAAGATCACAATTGGTAATTGGTAAAAGTTTTTTTTGTTGTCTTTTACTCTTTTCACAAAAAGAAGGGAACAGGGAACAGGGAACAGGGAACAGGGAAAAATCAGAGTTTGAGCGGTTTTGGCTGGGAGATTAAAGTTTATTAACTTCCAATTTCAGATTTTTTGTATTAAAGTAAATGTAACCAGGTTATCTATATTTTTACAAGATGACAAAGTAATGGTTCAACCTGATAACATAAGGAATGCAGTTGCGGAAAACCCCCCAACGTTTCATTCTATTGATCTAAATAGTATAAATCAATATTGCCAAAACAATCCTGTTGGCAAAATGTTACCTGATGCGTTTTACATTCATATTTTAGCCTTACATACTCTTGACCCTTGGCTTCAGGAATATGAAAACCGCGCCCGTACTTGTAGTGAGCGAAGTCGAACTAGTGCCTTACTTAAAGTTCAGTCTGCAACTTTAGTTAAATTTAGCACGAATAAACCCAAGATATCCTATCTATTTTATCCTGATTTTGATACTGATCCTCATCCGGCTTTACAAGCTAGTATTCAGGTTGACGTAGAAACTCTAGAAGTTGGTTATCGGGATTACAGCGATTCGGAAAATCCCCCCATTCTGCACCGCAAAGAAACTTTTGTAACTCCAGAATATCCCCTCTATGAAGAGTTTGCAGCTTTAACTCGCGCTCAAGTCGCTTTAGGTTTACTTAATCATACTAGGGGAATTGGTACTAAGTTGGGTTGGGAACAACGGCTACAAGTTTTTGGGGTGGAGGTACAAGGACATAGCTTGATTAAACGCGAAAGCAGTTCTACAATTACAAATATAGTTCCCAAAATAGAACGCCACAAAGCCGCTATTATTCGTCCTGATTTATCCCGTCCTGTGCGTTTAGCCTTGGAATCGAGCTTATTTAGTCCAGAAACTACCTTTTTTGATTATGGTTGTGGACATGGTGGAGACGTTACCCGCATTGCTGAACAGGGTTATACAAGTTATGGCTGGGACCCTTATTATTCTGCACATACACCGAGAATCGCTGCGGATATTGTGAATATTGGTTTTGTGATTAATGTCATTGAGCATCAAAGCGAGCGCCGGGAAGCTTTAATTCAAGCTTGGGAACTGACTCAAAAGGTGCTGTTAGTAGCCGCCCAAGTATTGATATCTGATATTAAGCGGGGTGTAATTGCTTATGGCGATGGCATCATCACTAACCGTAACACATTTCAGAAATATTATGAACAAGAAGAATTAAAAATTTACATTGACCAAGTATTAGGAGTTGACGCAATTCCTGTGGCTTTGGGGGTTTATTTTGTGTTTCGAGATGATGCTGAAGCGGAGTTATTTCGCGCTTCTCGGTTTCGTTCCCGGGCGACTACTCCCAGAGTCCGTCTTTGTGTAAAACGGTTTGAGGAACATCAGGAATTATTAACGCCGTTGATGAATTTTCTGACGGAACGGGGAAGAATGCCTATCAAGGGAGAATTACCTCAAGCAGCGGAAATTGCTGAGGAATTTGGGAGTTTACGCCGGGCTTTTAATGTCATTATACAGGCAACTGACACAGAAGAATGGCAAGCGATCGCTGACAAACGCCGTCAAGATTTGATGGTTTATTTAGCGCTGTGCAATTTTAGCCGTCGTCCCCGATTAGGACAATTAGCACCAGCAGTCCAAGAGGACATAATTGGTTTATATAGTAGTTATAAACAAGCTTGTTTAGATGCTGACCAAATGTTACGCAGCTTGGGAAATACAGAACTCATTATTAAACGCTGTCAAGAAAGCAATGTTGGTAAAAAATTACCTAATTCCCTTTGGGTGCATATTTCCACACTACAAGCAGTTGACCCTTTATTACGCCTGTATGAAGGTTGCGCTAGTCGGACTCTGGGAAGATTAGAAGAAGCAAATGTGATTAAATTCCATCTGAAAACACCTAAGATCTCTTATTTATTTTATCCTGATTTTGATATTAATCCTCATCCCATTTTATCAAAAGTGATGACAATTGATTTGCGAGATTTGCACGTTACTTATCAGGATTATGATTTAGAAGATGATCCACCAATCTTACACCAAATAGATGCTTTAGTTACTTCTGATTATCCCCAATATGAGAAATTTGCTAAGTTAACTCGTCAAGAAGAAGATAGAGGACTTTTAGATAATTGGCACAGTATTAGTCATGTTTCTGGCTGGAAAAAATGCTTACAAGAAAATTGTACTGTTATTGATGGTTATAGGTTATTTTGGGTTAAAGATGCAGATGCTTATAAGTTGAAAGCACTTAAAGCAGCTTTGAGAACTAGACAAAGAAGGAAGAATATTTCTAACGAGTCACAGAGACACGGAGAGGAGGAATAGAGAGGTTTTTTTAAGTTTGTTTTGCTAGTTTTATCCAGTTTTCGATTCCTTTTTTTGTGGGGATTCCTGAGTTATTAAATGTCCAAATATCTCGTTTATGTTGTTGTCCATAACTAATGTGAATTGGTTGGTGGGGACTGTAAAAATACAGGGAATCAAAGGGTAGTTTTGTTTGTAATATCCATTCTACTAGTTCTGTGCTGGGTAAGTCTGTAATTAGAAAATCACAAGCTGCACCTAATCTTTTACAGTAGTATGTACCATTTTTGTTGATTTCATGGCTAATATGTTGGTCGAGATTGGGGGCTACACGTCCATTTTTTTGACCTGTAACTGGGTCTTTTTTCTCAAGATACTTTTTTAGGTCTGGAGAACAAAAACCGTAGGTAAGTTGAAATTTTTCTCTACTAAAATAATCTATAATTGGGTCAATGATAAATTTATTTAAATCCTGTAATGCTGGAATTACTTCTGGTAGATTTTGTGGATATGGGTTGATCTTTTGGGCATATTTATGATAGGTTTGTGTGCAGGTACAAAATTCTTCTAAGGTTAGATATTTTCCTAATTTTAAATTGTGAGTATTCATAAATACTGGATAGCAATGAGGCTGGTGATTTTATTGTAGCATTTGCTAAAGTTCTGGTTCATTAATTGCCCAGAAGTTAGAAAATGTGAATAAATTTATGTTTAGTTTAAATAAACAACAGGATTAATCAAGATTTAATTATATTTTAAATTTTGTCCGACTACTTACCAAGGTCTAGAAAAGTATGAATGTTCAAGAACTTTTAGCTAGATACGCGACAGGAGAAAGAAGCTTTACCTGTATTGCTTTACCAGGAGCAAATTTGCAAGGAGTCAATTTGGGTGGGGTGGACTTCGGTAGAGCAGATTTAAGAGGAGCAAACCTGACAGCAGCTTCTTTGAGTGGAGCTAATTTGAGTAAAGCGAATCTTCAAGGAGCAATATTGGCAAGAGCGCATTTATCCGAAGTTATTCTCTGTGGTGCTGATTTAACTCAAGCTACATTAACAACTGCTCATTTAAATGAATCAGACCTCAGTGGTGCATTGTTGAGTGGTGCTAATTTATGTGATGCTAATTTACACATGGCATCAATTTCCGCCGCAAACTTACAGGGTGCAAATCTCAGTGGTGCAAAAATGGGAGGTGTGAGAATGTGGAAAGCAGATTTACAAGGTGCGGACTTGAGTGGTGCTGATTTAAGCGAGGCTAATTTGTGCGAAGTAAATTTAACTGGAGCTAATTTAGATGATACAGATATGAGTGAAACTTTCTTAACTGGGGCGATTATGCCTGATGGTAGCATTCATAGTTGATGTTTGGCATTACTGATGCTGATCATTTCGCTTTTAGATAACTACTGGCATAAAAATTAATGTTTACTCTTCGTGACTCTGCGCCTCTGCGTGTTAGCGAAGCGGGGCGAAGCCCGACAAATTCTTCTTCTTCACCACCAAGTCCAGAAAAACAAAATAAATCTATCATTGGTATGATTTCTAATATACTAGACTTTGTTATACACTGAAAAAAATTAATGTATACCAGTGAATTAGCTAAATATTCTGTGAGAACGGACATTGGACAAACCAACCGTATCCTGATAGTGGAAGACGAAGAACTGATTCGGGAAATGTTAGTTGTGGCCTTGGAAGGGGAAGGCTATGAAGTAATTACCGCTAGTGATGGCCGAGCAGCGATAGAATATCTGAAAAGTTGTGAAGATAATTCTGAAGAACTGCCTTTAGACTTGGTGTTATTAGATTTGATGTTACCGCAAATTAATGGCCTAGACATTTGCCGTTTTTTACGTCATCAAGGCAACTCAGTGCCAATTTTAATGTTGAGTGCTAAAGGTAGTGAAACTGACCGAGTCCTAGGCTTAGAAGTGGGTGCTGATGACTATTTGACAAAACCATTTAGTATGCGAGAATTGGTGGCGCGGTGTCGGGCGTTACTTCGTCGTCAACGTTTAATTTCATTGCCACAAGTTACTGTCCTCAAGCACAAAGATATAACTTTAAATGCTCAAGAGTGTCGGGTTATAGTCCGTGGAGAAGAGGCAAGTTTGTCTCCCAAGGAGTTCCGACTGTTAGAATTATTTATGAGTTATACCCGTCGGGTATGGTCACGAGAGCAATTATTAGATCAAGTATGGGGTCCAGATTTTGTGGGGGATAGCAAAACTGTGGATGTTCATATCCGCTGGTTACGGGAAAAGTTGGAGGAAGATCCTAGTCATCCAGAATATATTGTAACTGTGCGGGGTTTTGGTTACAGATTTGGGTGATTGGTGAAGATAGTTGTTAATTTTGAGTAATAACACACCAACTAACGACTTCAATGCTTTTACTGGGATTTTCGCTGGGTTTAGCTGTCGGCCTGGGTTTTTGGGTTTGGCAACAGGTTCATTTGCACTGGTATTTAGAACAATTACTACAATCGCCAAGTTCTAATTTGCATAAAATTACCAATATTAAACTGCTGCTAAGACCTCGCTTACGGCAGGAAATCTCTATGGTGAATAGACAGCAACAAAATTTGCAGCAATCATTGTCCATGTATAAGGAATTACTGGATTTTGCTCCGCTGGGATATTTGCAGGTAGACGAGGAAAACCAATTGTTGTGGTGCAATCAACAAGCGCGGGAAATCTTATATCTTCAAAGATGGCAACCTGGACAGGTGCGTTTGTTGCTAGAGTTGGTGAGGTCTTATGAATTAGATCAGTTAATTGAACAAACTCGTGATTGGCAAAAACCCCAGGTGCAGGAATGGGTTTTTCATCCCGCTTGTGAAGATGCTAAGGTGATGACAGAATTAAAGCCCATGTTTCTGCGGGCTTCTAGTTTGCCATTACCAACGGGACAGGTGGGAGTATTTTTGGAAAATTGCCAATCTGTGCTAGATATGAAGCAAGAACGCGATCGCTCTTTTTCCGATTTAGCCCATGAACTCCGCACCCCGTTGACGGCAATTCGTCTCGTGGTGGAAACTCTGCAAACCCGTTTAGAACCACCTTTAGACCGTTGGGTTAATAGGCTGATGCAAGAAGTTGACCGACTGATTAATTTAGTCCAAAGTTGGTTGGAGTTGACGCAAATGCAAAACAATCCCACCATGCAGTTAAATTTGGAAATGGTGGAAATGCGATCGCTCATCATCTCCGCATGGGAAACCCTAGAACCAATTGCCCAGAGTCATTCTCTCAGTATTAACTATTCTGGACTAGACAGCATCTGCATTCAGGCAGATAAATCTCGACTTTATCAAGTATTCGTCAACTTGCTAGATAATAGCATCAAATATAGTCCAGCCACCACAACTATTGACATTGAGACTAAAATAATTTCTACTGATAACGGTCAAATGTTGGAAATAAATATTATTGATTTCGGTGTTGGCTTTGCTGTTGACGACTTACCTTATGTATTTGAAAGGTTTTATCGCGGAGATAAAGCCCGGTATCGTTCACCAGTCAATGAAGTAAATTCGACAACGGGAATTGCTGGTAGCGGTTTAGGTTTAGCCATTGTCCAGCAAATAGTCATGGCTCACGGTGGTGTAATTAAAGCCATGAACCATCCAGAAACAGGTGGTGCTTGGATACAAATTCAATTTTCTCAAGTTATGACAAATTTACCTAGTAGTTTGTCAAG
>NZ_VIKZ01000025.1:26164-40969 GCF_009711985.1 Dolichospermum sp. UHCC 0260
TCAAGACTATAGTTAAGAAAATATATACACTTTTAATATAACCACTGTGAAAACTGTATTTGATCCTCCCAATCACGAAATACTACCAATAGAACGCTCCATTAGACGTTTAGAACGGGATTTATTACGTATGGGGGCTTTAGTAGAACAATCATTTCGGCTGAGTCACCAAGCCCTATTTGCCGGGGACTTAATCGCAGCGGAACAAATACCCCGGTTAGATAAAAAAATTGATCGCTTTTATCGGCAAATAGAATCAGACTGCACAACTATTATCATTCGTCAAGTACCCACAGAAAGAGATTTGCGCTGTATAAGTGCTTTTATGCAATTGGTGCGTGACTTAGAACGAATTGGGGATTATGCCGAAGAGTTAGGGGAAATTGCCATTAAACTCTTCCCTTATCCTCAACATAGTTCCTTACCAGAAATTGCAATTATGTCCCAGCACGCCCAAGCAATGTTAGCAACTTGTTTAGTCGCATTGGCAGATTTAGACGAAACCAGTGGACAAAGAATGAAGCAGTTAGATGATGCTGTAGATAATGCTTATGAGCATCTTTATCAAACCTTTGCCCAACAGGAAAATATTTCTGGCGTAATTGAGCCAATTCTCTTGTTAACTTTAGCAATTCGTTGTTTAGAACGCATGGCAGATCACGCAACTAATATTGCTCAACGAGTTACATATATTGTTACAGGTCAGCGATCGTAAATTGGATATTGATCCCCATCAATACATACCATAGACAGGGTATAATCTCAAATTTATCAAATAATAAATAAATCATAACCTTGTATAAAAATTTTGATATTTAGTTGTTTTAATTGCCATTAATGATGTAGAATCACTAGAGAACATTTATGTATAAGTTCCCTTGGGACTTTACCATAGACTGGATTCATTATAGGTGTGAGAGAGATTGAAATTTATGAAAAAAGCTTTTTGGAATATCCTCAAGGTTAGCCCCGTCCTAGCTTTGACCTTACTAACTGGTAACAGTGCCTTTGCTGGTGAAGCTAACGAAAAAGTGACAAGTGTTGCTGAATTATCCCAAGAGTCCAACAGCTTGGGTCAAATAACATCCGTTTCTCAGTTTTCCGACGTACAACCCACAGATTGGGCGTTTCAAGCTTTACAATCTTTATTTGAACGTTATAGCTGTGGAGTTAGTGGTTATACTAACGGTACTTTCCGTGGTAATCGCGCCTTGAGTCGTTATGAATTTGCGGCTGGTTTAAATTCCTGCTTAGACCGCGTTAATGAACTCATTGCTACCGCAACCGCTGACATGGTGAGCAAGCAAGATTTAGCTACCTTACAGCGTTTGCAAGAAGAATATTCCACTGAACTAGCAACTATTCGCGGTCAAGTAGATGCTTTAGAGGCTCGTACTGGCGAATTAGAAGCTAATCAGTTCTCCACCACCACAAAACTATCTGGTGAAGCAATTTTCAGCGTATCCCAAGCTTTTGGGGATAAAGTAGCAGACACTGACACAAATCCCGATAATAACCCTGACCTAAACAGCACTGCAACCTTCTCTAATCGAGTGCGGTTGAGTTTGAACAGTAGTTTCACTGGTACAGACCAATTGCAAACTCGGTTGAATGCTGGGAATATTGCTAGTAATGCAGGTACTACCGGAACCAATATGAGCCGGTTGGGTTATGACACTGGTGCTACCGGCAATGCTGTTACTATTGACAAACTTAACTACGCCTTCAACTTGAGTAAAAAAGTTCGTGTCAAGATTGATGCTACTGGCGCTGAGTTAAACGAGAACGTCAATGTTTTCAACCCCGACTTTAGAAGCAGTGGTACAGGTGCTTTATCTCGCTACGGACGTTTCAGCCCCATTTATCGTCAAGCAGCTGACGGTGCTGGTATCACTGTTAACGTCAATCCTAATGGTAAATTGGCCTTGAGCGCAGCTTATTTTGCCACAGGTAGAAACAATGCAGCAGATCCTAGCGCACGGAGAGGACTATTCGATGGTAGTAATACACTGTTTAGTCAATTGGCTATTAAACCCAACCAAGCTATCAACATTGGCCTGACCTATGCTCATACTTATCAAGGTAGCGACAATCGTTCATTATTCGGAGATACTGGCAGTGCCTTCGCTAATAATGCTGGTAATGCTGGTAGTGAATCTAACAACTACGGTATACAAGGTACCTTGCAACCCACAAAGAATATCACCCTGGGCGGTTGGGCAGGTTATACAACAGCTAGTACCTTAGCAGGCATTCCACAAAGTGCTGAAGTTTGGTACTGGGCTACTACTTTGGGTATCAAGGACTTCGGTAAAGAAGGTAATACTTTGGGTTTAATCTTCGGTCGCTCACCTAAAGTCACTGGTTATAAACAAAGTGGACAATCTGTTATCAATGCACTAAAAGATATAGGTAGAGAATCAGGCACTTCTTATCATATAGAAGGTCTTTACAAGGTGAAGCTTTCTGATAATATCCTTGTTACTCCAGGTGTAATAGTCATCTTGAATCCTGAGCATAACGACAAGAATAGCACCGAGTACGTTGGTACTTTACGGACTACCTTCACTTTCTAGAATCAACTGAGATTAATAGTTTAGTATGAGTAGGGGTTTAGCAGTGCTAAACCCCTAGATTTATTTGTGAAATATCTCTCGTTCCCATACTCTGTATGGGAATGAATTCTATAAGGCTCTGCCTTTAATAATACAATTAGGCAGAGCCTACATCATGGCATTCCCAGTCAGAGACTGGGAACGAGATAACCTCTTAGCTTTACGCAAAATATAATTCATATTAAATTAAGAATAAAAAAGAGACTAATGAATTCAATAGCATCTACCTTAACTTCTATTCTCAGCACCGAAAACGCCGTTATATCGTGGGAAAATCTTACCCCCACTCAACAGCATAATATCCAACAAGGAATAGACCCCAAAAGCCAGCCTAGTTGTGTCATTTATCCCCATAGCCAAGCAGAATTAGCCGCCGTTATCACCACTGCCAACAGTCACAAATGGCGTGTTCTAAGCTGTGGTAGCGGGAGTAAAATCAATTGGGGTGGTTTAGCTAAAAATATTGATATTATTGTCAGCACCGAACGCATTAACCAACTCATAGAACACGCTGTAGGTGATTTAACTGTCACTGTCGCAGCAGGGATGAAATTTGCCCAGCTTCAGGAGATTTTAGCTAAACATCACCAATTTTTAGCACTTGATCCCGCTTTTCCTAATTCTGCTACTATTGGTGGTATGGTTGCTACTGCCGATACGGGTTCTCTGCGGCAACGTTATGGTGGTGTGCGTGACCAACTTCTAGGTATAACTTTTATCCGCGCAGATGGTCAAATCGCCAAAGCTGGGGGAAGAGTCGTTAAAAATGTGGCTGGTTACGACTTAATGAAATTATTTACTGGTGCTTACGGGACATTAGGAATTATCAGCCAAGTCACTTTTCGAGTTTATCCCATTCCTGAAACTTCGGGAACAGTCATATTAACTGGAAAACCTGAAGCTATATCCCAAGCAGTGAGAACTTTACAAAGTTCGGAATTAACACCAACTCAAGTTGATTTATTATCAAGTAAGTTAGTTACTAATTTAGATTTGGGAACAGGAATAGGTTTAATTACCCGTTTTCAAAGTATTAATGAAAGTGTCCAAGAACAGTCAAAACGACTTTTAGCAATTGGCGAAAAGTTAGGTTTACAGGGGGTAATTTATTTGGGAAATCAAGAAGCTGATTTATGGCAACGATTACCAGAACAAATACATTCTCATGTGACAGAATCTACAATTACCTGCAAAGTAGGAGTATTACCAACTGCGGCTGTGGAGATTATCAATCAAATAGATATTGGTTTAATTCATATTAGCAGTGGTTTGGGTTTAGTCCGTTTAGAAAATCAAGATCAAATTTTGCCTTTGCGGAATTTATGTCAAGCAAATTCTGGTTTTTTAAGTATTTTATCTGCACCTGTTGAGTTAAAGGAAAGGTTTGATGTTTGGGGGTATAATGGTAATGCTTTGGCAGTAATGCGGGGAATTAAAAGACAGTTTGATGGTAATTTTATTTTAAGTCCTGGTCGCTTTGTGGGTGGGATTTAAGTTTTAATTAAAAACGAACCGCAGAGGCGCAGAGGTCACAGAGGTTAAGAGGGGAGAAATATAAATGCAAGTTTCGGAAGGTTCGGTGAATAATACTGCTAGTATTAAGAATTTGCAGGGTTTTGATGGAAGTCATCCACCTGATCCTAAGTTAATTGATAGTTGTGTTCATTGTGGTTTTTGTTTGTCTACTTGTCCTAGTTATCGGGTATTAGGTAAGGAGATGGATTCTCCCAGGGGACGGATATATTTAATGGATGCTATTAATGAGGGTGAAATTGCTCTCAATACGGCTACTGTTGAACATTTTGATTCTTGTTTGGGTTGTCTAGCTTGTGTTTCTACTTGTCCTTCTGGTGTGCAGTATGATAAGTTGATCTCGGCTACTAGACATCAGGTGGAAAGAAATTATAATCGCAGTTTACCTGATAAGTTGGTTCGACAATTGATTTTTTCTCTGTTTCCTAATCCTGATCTTTTAAGAATTTTACTTTTTCCTTTATTAGTTTATCAAAAGTTAGGAATTTCTCAGGTATTGCAAGCAACTGGGTTAATTAAAGCCATATCTCCCCGGTTAGCAGCTATGGAATCTATTTTACCGGAAATTACTCTTAAATCTTTTCAGGATAATTTACCAGA
This sequence comes from Dolichospermum sp. UHCC 0260, assembly GCF_009711985.1. Taxonomy (NCBI): domain Bacteria; kingdom Bacillati; phylum Cyanobacteriota; class Cyanophyceae; order Nostocales; family Aphanizomenonaceae; genus Dolichospermum; species Dolichospermum sp. UHCC 0260. The sequence goes on from NZ_VIKZ01000025.1 coordinate 30,913, forward strand.
TATCATCCCAGCGAAGGGTGAAAAAAGATATCGGGTGGGTGTAATTTTAGGATGTGTGCAACGTCTGTTTTTCTCTGGTGTCAATGAAGCGACGGTGCGGGTTTTAACTGCTAATGGTTGTGAGGTGGTAATTCCTAAGTCTCAAGGTTGTTGTGCGGCGCTTCCTGAACACCAAGGACAAACGGAACAAGCGAAGGTTTTAGCAAGACAAATGATTGATAGTTTTGCTGATACTTATGTGGATTTTGTGATTATCAATGCTGCCGGTTGTGGTCATACTTTGAAGGAATATGGTCATATTTTGGCAGATGATCCAGAATATGCGGAAAAAGCTAAAGTATTTGCCGCGAAAGTTAAGGATTCACAGGAGTTTTTAGCTAATGTGGGTTTAACTGCTAAACTTTCACCTTTGACTGATAAAAATCTGACTTTAGTTTATCAAGATGCTTGTCATTTATTACATGGTCAAAAAATTAGTGTTCAACCTCGTCAACTGTTAAAACAAATTCCGGGTGTGACTTTAAAAGAACCTATTGACGCGGCTTTGTGCTGTGGTAGTGCGGGGGTTTATAATATGTTGCAACCGGAAGTTGCGGAAGAATTAGGTAAACAAAAAGCCCAGAATTTAATCAATACTGGTGCAGATTTAATTGCTTCTCCTAATCCTGGTTGTAGTTTGCAAATTAGTAAATATTTACAGGGGAAAACTATTTCTGTCATGCACCCAATGGAGTTATTAGATTATTCAATTCGGGGTGATAAGTTGGATATGTAGAAAAATATAACATCCAGATCCCCGACTTCTGATATCAATTTATAATTTATTTATCAAGATAAAAAAAGAAGTCGGGTATCTTAGATCACTTACTGGTGTTATGAGGTACATATCTAGCGGGCAAGACTTGTACTGAGCTTGTCGATAGCGCAGCGTGGCGTTAGCCATAGTATGCCCGCACTACAAGAGTTTCATGATTCAACTTTGTACCTCATAAGAGCGGAAACCGCTGTATTTCAATTTATCATTTATTTACAAGCACGACTTACGCGAAATATCTTTCAAATCCTCATTTCTCTGTGACCTCTGTGCCTCTGTGGTTCGTTATTCCATGAATGTTGCGTAAGTCCTAACAAGATAAAAAAGAAGTCAGGGGTCTTATTTATCGTTCCCAAATTAAGTTCATTGCCTTTTTTATGATTTCTTCTTGTTGGACTAATTTGCTTAATTCTTCTGCTTCATATTGACCTTCAAAAGCTTCGATTGCTGCTTTTTCTAATGCTAAATCATAAGCATCTTCTAGGGTTTCTGCTAATTCTGTTTCACTCATGTAAGTTCCTTTCGCTTTTTCACGGGAATTACTGCGTTGAATTTGTTTGACAGAATTGCGAATAGAAAGATTCCAAGACCTAGTGGTGCGATTTTCAGCAGATTGCTTAATTAAGTGTAGAAGTAAAATGATGCCATAACTAAATATTTTATTCAGTTTATCAGATTTGCTCATTTCTTCTAATTCTTCGACAATTAATAAGGCTTCTGTGATATTTCCTTGGTGTAGGAGTTCTTTGAGGGTAAGTAGTTCTTCCATGTGGTTGATTTTCCTAATTTTTCATCGCTAAGGTTAATCCGTCGGCTATGGGAACTAAACTCAGGCTAATTCGGGAATCTTCATGTAGTTTGTGATTCAAAGCCCGAATTTTATTAGTTTGATTGTCTTGTATTTCTGTATCTGCAACTTTACCTGACCACAACACATTATCAATGGCAATTAGTCCACCGGGGCGAATTAATTCAAGACATTGCTCATAATAATTATCATAGTTACCCTTATCAGCATCAATAAACGCAAAATCAAATGTCCCCGCTTCCCCCACTGTCAATAAATTATCTAATGTTTCCAATGCTGGGGCAATATGCAGGTCAATTTTATCAGCGACTCCCGCTTCTTGCCAATAACGTCGAGCTACACTGGTATACTCTTCACTAACATCACAGGCGACTATTTTACCATCTGTGGGTAAAGCCAAAGCTACTACTAAGGAACTGTAGCCAGTAAATACACCGATTTCTAAAGTTTTTTTTGCTCCTATTAACTTAATTAATAATGCCATAAATTGCCCCTGTTCAGGAGATATTTGCATGATAGACCTGGGCATTTCAGCGGTTTCTTGACGCAGTTGGGTTAAAATAGTTGGTTCGCGCAGGGAAACTGAAAGCAAATAATCGTATAGGTTTTGTTCTAAACCCAGGGTCTGTTTTGACATGATTTATATTTATTAATTATTTTATGATAGTTCTTCCTTATCAGTTCTATGATAACAAATTTAAAATCAAATGTCAACCCCTAAATCCTCTTTCAATCCTGAATCAGGATACCCAGGATTTCAGGATTTTCAGGATGTTGTTTAATGATTGTTTTTGAGGAAGTGGTGATTTTTTTAGTCTGAATCAGGATATCCAGGATTTCAGGATTTTCAGGATGTTGTTTAATGATTGTTTTTGAGGAAGTGGTGATTTTTGGAAGTTAGGATATTTTAAAGATGTTGTTTTATGCTCTTCTTTAGATGGTTAGTTTACAGCATTTTCGCAATTACCAATTACCCATCCTGAAAATCCTTAAATCCTAATATGGCTTGCGCCACGCTACGCTATCAGACAAAATCATCTCCAAAATCCCCACAAACAAGCATTAAACAACATCCTGAAAAATCCCAACTTCCCACAAACAATCATCCAACAACATCCTGTAAATCCTTAAATCCTGGATATCCTGATTCAGACTAAAAAAATCACCAACTCCCCACCAAAAATCATCCAATAACATCCTGAAAATCCTGAAAATCCGAAAAGCCTATATATGGGCGCACACTTTTCCACTCATAACACAAGCATAACTCAAGCTTTGAGATTTGTCAAGTCTAAATTGTCAGAATCAGGATATCCAGGATTTGAGGATTGACAGGATGAACAGGAAAATCAGTTGTGTAATTAATTCCGTCTCATTACTTAAAATCTATGGCGTTTCTCAATCTCTGAGTCTCTGCGCCTCTGCGTGCAAAAAATCATCCCATTAATCAGCAACACCAAATCCGGGGAGTTTATGTAGAGATGTTGCAAAGATAGGATTTTCTGAAGAAAGGGCTTATTTGCCCCCTAAAATTAAAGATTATTCTATAAACTTACTCGCGTCAGAGGAGGTATTCATGAGCCGTCCAATTATTCTGGGTATTGTTGGTGATAGTGCTGCTGGGAAAACAACCCTGACTAGAGGGATTGCTCAGGTACTAGGTCCGGAAAATGTGACTATTATCTGTACAGACGATTACCATCGTTACGATCGCACACAACGGGCAGAAATCGGCATTACGGCACTCCATCCTGATTGTAACTATCTGGATATCATGCAGCAACATTTATCGCTGCTACGGACAGGACAGGCGATTCTCAAGCCGGTTTACAGCCACTCTACGGGGACTTTTGAACCACCGCAATATATCAAACCCAGTAAATTTGTGATTATCGAAGGGTTACTAGGTTATTCTACCCGTGTAGCCCGTGATGCTTATGATGTCAAGGTTTATCTTGCCCCTCCTGAATCACTGCGCGCTGATTGGAAGGTGAAACGGGATACTCAAAAACGCGGTTATACTCCAGAACAGGTATTAGCAGAATTAGATAAACGCGAACCAGATTCGGAACAGTATATCCGTCCTCAGCGGCAATGGTCTGATATTGTGGTCAGTTTCTATCCTCCTAATGATGAGATTGATGACACTAATGGACGTTTAAATGTGCGCTTGGTGCTGCGTCCTTCCATTCCTCATCCTGATTTTACGGAAATTATTCACGCTGGTCATAGTGATTCCCAGTCGGCTATTCGCTTGGGACTAGATAGAGATATGGGAAAACCGGTGGATGTTTTAGAGGTTGACGGTCATGCAACTTTGGAACAGGTGAATAAAATCGAACAGATTATGTGTAACGATATGCCGCATTTAAATAGTGTGTGCGATCGCGAAAGTAATCCAGAATTGGGTAAAATTGCGGGTACAACTGGAGAAACACTGCAAAGTTATCCCCTCGCTCTAACTCAGTTAATTATTACTTACCATATGCTCAAAGCTACGCAAATTTACCAGTAAGTAATTCCGGGTAGTATCTACAAAAATTAAAGATATTGTCAAAAAGGAATAATTGTGTCCAAAAATAAGGGATAAATAATGAGTTAGCATTCAGCCCCCAGTCCTCAGCAATCAGCCTTAAAATCTGAAATACAGGTAATTAAATCAATACCCCCTCTTCTTTGCTATTTGCTATTTCTGCTTTTCGCTGATAGCTGATAGCTAAATGCTATGACAATTATTCCCAATTCAAAATTCCCAATTGGTATGACTTATTGCCTGAGAATAGCCGACTTACCGGAAAATGAACGCCCCCGTGAAAGGTTAATGACTCACGGACCGAAGATTTTAGCTACAGCGGAATTAATCGCTATTTTGCTGGGTACTGGACAAGGACCTGGTAAATTATCCGCAGTTGGTTTAGGGCAATATATATTACAGCAATTAGGTAAAGGTCAGTGTGACCCCTTAGCTGCTTTACGAAATGTCTCCCCCGCTGAATTAATGGAAATTCCCGGTGTGGGACCAGCAAAAGCGACAACTATCCTCGCTGCAATTGAATTGGGTAAACGGACTTTTTTATCTCGTCCCTCCGACGGAACAGTAATTGATAGTCCTATTGCTGCGGCTGCGGTGCTGAGTCAAGACTTGATGTGGCAAAATCAAGAAAGATTTGCCGTATTATTATTGGATGTGAAAAATAAGTTATTAGGCACAAAAGTAATTACAATTGGGACGGCGACGGAAACGTTAGCCTCTCCCCGTGATATCTTTCGAGAAGTTATTCGTCAAGGTGCTACCAGGGTAATAGTTGCCCATAATCATCCTTCAGGGAGTTTAGAACCCAGTGAAGCAGATATAGAATTGACTCGGCAATTATTAGCCGGTGCGGAACTGTTAGCTATTTCCATTTTAGATCATTTAATCTTAGGTAATGGCACTCATCAGAGTTTAAGAGAAATTACAACTTTATGGGATGATTGTCCGCAAGTTGATTGATATTTCTACCTTTTTTGTTCTAGGTCTTCTACTGCTTTTTCTGTGCGGGTATTGGGGGTTTTGGTACGCTTAATATTAGGAAATAAGTCAATAGCAAAATTATTCAAAGCTATCCGGGTTTGAGTGCTGGATTTTCCCAAAGCACCTGGTAATACCTTATCTCCCACTGTTATAAAGAGAATAAAGGCAATAAAAAAAAAGGGTATGTATCGTTTCATCTTCAATTCCTCGCTAATTAGAGATTACAATTGATAACTAAGTAGGTGAACGGAAAAAAACCGTAGACGCGGAGCGGCTTCTCGAAGAGTAATATGTAACCAAAAGTAAAATCGCCCAAACCCTCTTCACTCTTGCCTATTGCCTCTTGCCTATTGTCTTGCCATAACGACGATTTTCAATGCTAACCTACTTATCCTTAGAGAATGCCCAAATTATCATCAAAACAATAACTTACAAATAATATTTTTTTCTGAATCTGATCTTCAAATAACATGATCTCACAAAAATTTTCAACAGTTAATTTATACTATTTGCCTAAATATCTGCAATTAATGGCGTATAATATTTAAAATCAGGATATACTGTTAACCATGGATTTTATCACCATTTTAGGATTACTTGCAGGTGGATTAACCACTATTGCCTTTTTACCGCAAATGTTGCAAATATGGCGCACAAAATCAGCGAAAGATGTTTCTTATGTGATGCTGATTGTCTTCATGAGTGGTTTGTTTCTGTGGTTAGTCTATGGGATTATCCTCGGTGCTTTCCCAGTTATTCTCGCCAACGCGGTGACATTATGTTTTAACTTGATTATTCTATGGCTTAAAATTAAATATAGATAACTCTACTAAAAAAACTGTGACATCATCTGTATTTAACTCTGAACGCCTTCTGTTTACGCCCGCAACCCCCAATCACGATGCTATTCCCGTAATTTTCGCCTTTCCTAATGAGTATACGGTGGGGATAACTAGTCTGGGTTATCAGGTGGTATGGGCGACTCTGGCTATGCGTGAGGATTTGCAGGTAAGTCGCTTATTTACTGATATTCGGGAACAACTTCCTAGACATCCAGAATTATTAGGTTTTTCTATGTCTTGGGAATTAGATTATGTGAATATTTTTAATCTGTTGGAATCTTTAGAAATTCCGATTCGGGCTAATTCTCGCAATCAAAATCATCCTTTAGTTTTTGGTGGTGGACCAGTTCTAACAGCTAATCCTGAACCTTATGCTGAATTTTTTGATGTGATTTTATTGGGAGATGGTGAAAATCTGCTGGGTGATTTTATAGATACTTATAAAAAAGTCAGAAATGCTGATAGAGAAACTCAGTTAAGAACTTTAGCCCAAGTTCCGGGAATTTATATTCCTAGTTTATATGTAATTGAATATATCACACCAGATGGGGAAATAAAATCAATTAATCCTATTTCATCGGAAATTCCCCCAATTATCCAAAAGCAAACTTACCGAGGAAATACTCTTTCTGCTTCTACTGTTGTCACAGAAAAAGCTGCTTGGGAAAATATTTATATGGTGGAAGTGGTGCGAAGTTGTCCCGAAATGTGCCGCTTTTGTTTAGCTAGTTATTTAACTTTACCTTTTAGAACTGCGAGTTTAGAAAATTCTTTAATTCCGGGAATTGAACGGGGTTTAAAAGTTACAAATCGTTTGGGTTTGTTGGGGGCTTCTGTTACTCAACATCCAGAATTTACAGAATTACTAGATTATATTAGTCAACCAAAATATGATGATGTGCGGTTAAGTGTGGCTTCTGTGAGAACCAATACAGTTACAGTTAAATTAGCTGAAACTTTGGCAAAACGCGATACAAGATCATTAACAATTGCTGTCGAAAGTGGTTCGGAAAAAGTGCGGAAAATTGTCAATAAAAAATTGGATAATGATGAAATTATCCAAGCAGCTATCAATGCAAAAGCTGGTGGTTTGTCTAGTTTAAAACTCTATGGAATGGTGGGAATTCCTGGGGAAGAAGCAGAAGATATAGACGCAACTGTAAAAATGATGCAGAGTGTCAAAAAAGCTGCGCCTGGTTTACGGTTAACGTTGGGCTGTAGCACATTTGTACCCAAGTCACATACACCATTTCAATGGTTTGGGGTTAATAAGCAAGCAGAAAAGCGGTTACAGTTATTACAAAAGCAAATTAAACCCCAAGGGATAGAATTTCGACCAGAAAGCTATAATTGGTCAATTATACAGGCTTTGTTGTCGAGAGGCGATCGCCGACTTTCTCAATTATTAGAATTAACCCGTGATTTCGGTGACTCTTTGGGAAGTTACAAACGGGCTTTTAAACAACTAAAAGGACAAATTCCCGACTTAGATTTTTATGTTCATAGTAATTGGTCAACTGAGAAAATTCTACCTTGGAATCACTTGCATGGACCATTACCTCAGTCTACACTAATTAAACATTTAGCAGAAGCTACTAACTCAGAATTAAATCATCAATAATGCACACAGATACCATATTCTACCAAATCTTCCTCACCTTCCATACTCTATTATTTGAACTACTGGGACAACCCCCAGAAAATGCGGCAGGTTATCAATTTACTTCTGTAGAAGTCAAAGAAAAAGCCTTTCGATTTGATGGAATATTCATGCCAAATAGTGAAGAAAAACCTATCTATTTTGTAGAAGTCCAATTTCAAAACAAACCAGAGTTTTACTGGGAATTAATTACAGAAATCAACATTTATCTCAATCAATATAAACCAGAACAAGATTGGCAAGCAGTAGCTTTATTTGCGAAACGGAGTTTGGATGTAGAAAAATTAACTAATTACCAACAAGAATTAGTCAATAGTGGTCGAATCAAACGAATTTATTTAGATGAAATACCATCAGGGTCAATAGGGATGGGATTAATTGAATTAATTGTCAGTAAAGAAAACCAATCACAGGAATTGGTGAAAAACTTGATGACAAGAACAAAGACAGAAGTTAGCAATGATAGTGAAAGACAAGGTATTATAGAATTACTGGAAAGTGTTTTGATGTCAAAGTTTTCACAATTAAGTCGTCAGGAGATAGAAGCCATGTTTTTAGTGAGTGATATTAAGCAAACAAGGGTATATCAAGAAGCTAAAAAGGAGGGTGAACAAGAAGGAAGACAAGAAGGAAGACAAGAAGGAAGACAAGAAGGAAGACAAGAAGGTGAGAAAAACTTGCTGCTGCGAATATTATCGAAACGGTTTGGGAAATTGAATGATAGCTACATTGAAAGTATTAACAGCTTGAGAATAGCACAGCTAGAAGACCTGGGAGAAGCATTATTAGATTTTGGAGATATTAGCGACTTGGAACAATGGTTAAAATCTCACACAGAATCATAGATTTAGATAGTTTACAAATGACCCAAATTATTACTCAAGTAGACGCTTTCACTAATACTCCATTCAAAGGAAATCCTGCGGCTGTATGTGTTTTAGATAGTCCAAAATCTGAAGCATGGATGCAAAATATTGCCCAGGAAATGAATCTATCAGAAACCGCTTTTTTAATTAAACAAGATGATGGGTTTAATTTGCGCTGGTTTACTCCGACGGTAGAAGTTCCCTTGTGTGGACACGCTACCTTGGCCAGCGCTCATGTATTATGGTCACAAGGGCATTTATTACCAAATCAAGAAGCGCGTTTTTATACAAAAAGTGGTGTACTTGCAGCTAAACTAGAAAATGATTGGATTCAGTTAGATTTTCCGGTGAATCTTTCTCAAGCTGTAGAATCACCTCCAGAATTAAGTCAAGTTTTAGGAGTGAATTGTAAATCTGTTGTCCAAAATTCTCTCGGCTATTTAGTAGAAGTAGAATCTGAGCAATTAATCAGAGAAATGCAGCCGAATTTCCAACAGATGAAAACTCTCACTAAGGCTGATATTATCGTTACTAGCATTGCTGATTCTGACTCGGAATATGATTTTGTCTCCCGCTTTTTTGCCCCCACTTTAGGGATTAATGAAGATCCGGTAACAGGTGCGGCACATTGTTGTTTAGCCCCATTTTGGCGGGATAAATTGGGAAAAGATGAATTTTTAGCCTATCAAGCTTCTAGTCGGGGTGGAGTAGTCAAAGTGTACTATCCTGGAGCAACCCGCGTCTTTATATCTGGACAAGCTGTAACAGTAATCCAAGGAAAATTAACTATAGGTTAAGAATATATGAGATCCCGCAGATCCCCGACTTCTTAAAGAAGTTGGGGATCTTAGTAGACAAGGATTAAGTTAATATTTGTAATTAAATTTTTAGATTTCAGATGACACTTATCGGGCATTATTGACGGTGAACCTCCTTTAATGCAGGAAGTTGAGCAGTAAATAAATTGAGGTTTCCATTTTTTATAGGTGATAATGTTAGTAATACCGTCCTAAAGAGGGATGGTGATTTGATAAAAATGTTAGAGTTCAGAAGGAGAAATCCCTGTAAATACTGAATTTTTACATAAATTAACCCATACTAAAAACTCAAAAAATGACCATTAACCGTGCAGCTAATAGAAATTTACTTCAAAAATCAGATTGGCCTGTAAAAGATTTACCAGGATTGAGTGCAGAAGATCAAGCTCAATTAAAGAATTGTGGCATTAATACCACAGAAGAATTAATTAATAGAGGAAAAACTCCAGAAGAGAGAATAGTATTAGCGGGTAAATTACAGGTAAATATCCATTCTGTGAATAAATGGGTTGTTTTGGCAGGTTTAGCCCGTGTTCCCAGTGTAGGAACTCAGTATTGCGGTATATTGCTTCACTCTGGGGTTATTTCCATAGCCCAATTAGCCCAAACTCCGACTCACAGATTACATAGACAAGTTATGCGTTTGCAAGTAGCAACATTGCATAACCGGGATTTGTGTCCAGCAGTTGAATTGGTGCAACAGTGGAGTCATCAAGCGCAAGCAATGGGTAATTA
>NZ_VIKZ01000025.1:41102-74238 GCF_009711985.1 Dolichospermum sp. UHCC 0260
CCGTACAGTGGTCAGTGGTAATAATTATTATTGCCTCTTGCCTCTTGCCTCTTGCGTCCTGCCTATTCTTTTGCTAAGACACCGTTAAGGAAAATATCCGCTAGTCCCTCCGCCATTTTTTGCATTTCTTGGGGGGAGGCGTTGGGTTCTATGAGGGTATGATCGGAGAAACCGGCGATCGCAAATAAACCTAAAAAAACTTTAGCTCCAAGTTTGGCATCCATCTGACGATAGATGCCTTTATCTATTGCGGTTTGAAAAAATGCTTCAGCAACGGCTGTCATTTTATCAATAACTTCTGTTTGAATGCGATCGCGCAAATCTGGATGAAATTGGACTTCCATAAAGCAAACGCGCATGATATCGGCGTTTTTTTGTAAATTCCACATCCGCCGGCGCATAACTTGATCGATCGCCTTATAGCTGCCCATTTCGCTAAGTTCTGTCAGCAAATCTGTGAGAAGATCCACCCAGCCGCTAGTAGCTACTTCCACCAAAATTGCTTTTTTATTGGCAAAATGACGAAAGAGAGTTCCTTCAGCTACCCCTGCGGTTTGTGCTAAATCACGGGTTGTAGTTCCCTCGAACCCTTTGGCTGCAAACAATCGTTGTGCTGCTTGCAAAATGCGTGTACGCGTCTGCATTTCTGATGATGGAGGAGAACTAAAAATCCGCATGGTAGTTATTTTGATATATTTAAAACAAGATTCGTAGCCCTATTGTGGAACATCAAATGCTAAAAATACAAAAAGCTTAATAGAAGATAACTCTCTTTTTGTTAAGTAGTCTATTTCTCAAGTAATGTAAATTTACTTTAACTTTTGCTTATGCACCAGACAATTTTAAATTTCTTCATGGGTAACGTTAAAAATTCCCCATTCCGGCGGCTATTAGCCACCACTTTGGCATTAATGGTATTTAGTGGAGGATTGATCCCAGAAACAGCTTTAGCCCTGCAAAAATCCCCAAATTCCATTCAACCTTATCTAGAACAAGTAATTAATCGTCTCACTGAATTTCGCCTGGATAATGGACTGAAATTCATCGTTTTAGAAAGACATCAAGCCCCAGTAGTTTCCTTTCTCACCTATGCTGATGTCGGTGGAATTGATGAACCAGATGGACAAACAGGAGTAGCCCACTTTCTTGAACATCTAGCATTTAAAGGCACAAAACGCATCGGGACTACAGACTATAAAGCCGAAGCACCACTTTTAGCCAAGTTAGAACAGTTAGATAACCAAATCAAAACTGCAAAAACTAATAGTAAAAAAGATGAAATAGCGCGGTTAGAAACTGAATTTAAATCAGTAGAATCCCAAGCCATCAAATTAGTTAAACAAAACGAAATGGGGCAAATTGTTGAACAATCTGGAGGTGTGGGCTTAAATGCAACTACTTCCTCCGAAGCTACTCGCTATTTTTACAGTTTTCCAGCCAATAAATTAGAATTGTGGATGTCTTTAGAATCAGATCGCTTTTTAGATCCTGTATTTCGGGAATTCTATCAAGAAAAAGAAGTAATTTTGGAAGAAAGACGGCTGCGAGTGGAAAATTCTCCTATCGGCCAAATGGTGGAAAAATTCATAGATGCTGCTTTCAAAGTTCATCCTTACCGCCGACCGGTAATCGGTTATGATCAAGATATTCGCAACTTAACACCAGAGAATGTTAAGAAGTTTTTTGATGCTTATTATGCTCCCAGTAATTTAACAATTGCGATTGTGGGAGATGTCAACCCTGCGGAAGTGAAAAAACTGGCACAAACTTATTTTGGGCGTTATGCAGCTAAACCCAAACCCCAACAAAAACTACCTGTAGAACCCCAACAAACTGCCACCAGGGAAGTTACTTTAGAATTAGCTACTCAACCTTGGTATTTAGAAGGTTATCATCGTCCTGCTGTGACTGATCCTGATAATGCAGTTTATGAAATAATTGGCAGTTTATTGAGTGACGGCAGAACATCAAGACTGTTTAAGTCTTTGGTAGAAAAACAAAGTTTAGCCCTAAATGCTCAAGGTTCTAGTGGCTTTCCAGGGGATAAATATCCTAATCTCATCTTCTTTTATGCTCTCACATCTCCTGGAAAAACAGTCGATCAAGTAGCGATCGCTTTACGCCAAGAAATTGATAAGTTGAAAACAGAACCTGTATCTGCGGTGGAATTAGCCAGAATAAAAACCCAAGCAAGAGCCGGATTATTACGCAGCCTTGATTCTAACTCAGGCATGGCACAACAGTTGTTGGAATATGAAGTCAAAACCGGTTCTTGGCGCAATTTATTTGGGCAATTAGAAAAAATTGCCGCAGTCACTCCTGAAGATATTCAAAGAGTAGCCAAGGCAACATTTACGCCAGAAAATCGCATAGTTGGGAAGTTGTTATCAAAACAACCAGGATAGTACCGCAGGGCGGAATTAAAAATTAATAATTAAAAATTAAAAAAGCAAATTATCCCAGCTTTTTGGAGATTTTTAATAATTTGTTGATTTACGCCGTGTTGTCCTAAAAATTCTTAAATTCAAAAAGGATTAATCTTTCAATCCTGAACCAAAATTGCAGACAAATATGTTGAGGTTAGATTTGAAAAGCAAAAAATTCCAGTTTGCTAAGGGACAAAAATTTGTTTTCACATTGGTGATTGTTGTTGCTTGTTTGCTCGTAAATTTGAATTTTTCTTGGGCAGCAACAACAGCAAAGCATTACGATGAGTTAAAATTTGCCCCCGTTTCCGCAATTAAATTACCCAAGTATGAGCGATATGCACTTAAAAATGGCTTGGTAGTTTATTTGATGGAAGATCATGAATTACCATTGGTAACAGGTACAGCATTGATCAGAACAGGTAGCCGTTGGGAACAACCCGAAAAAGCAGGTTTAGCTAGTTTGGTGGGTTCTACATTGCGAAGTGGTGGCACTAAAAAGCATTCCGCTGATGAATTAAATGAGATATTAGAACAACGGGCTGCGTCTGTGGAAACAGATATGGGAGAAGCTGCTGGTAGTGCTAGTTTTGAAGCCCTGAGTGAAGATCTAGAAATGGCATTTGGGCTATTTAGTGAGGTATTACGAGAACCGGCTTTTGCACAGGAAAAGTTGGATTTGGATAAAACTCAAATTCGGGGTGGTATTGCTCGTCGCAATGATAACCCTAATAGTATTGCCAGTCGAGAGTTGAGAAAATTAATTTATGGGCAAGAAAGTCCCTACTCCCGAACTGTTGAGTATGCAACTCTTGATAAAATTTCCCGTGATGATTTGCTGAAATTTTATCAACAGTATTTTCACCCCAATCAGATCATTTTAGGGATTGTGGGTGATTTTAATTCTCAAAAAATGCGATCGCTCATTCAAGCCAAGTTTGGTGATTGGAAAGCAAATACTCAAATTGCTAAAACCCCATTACCACAAGTCACACAAGCTAATTTAGGCGGTGTATTTTCTGTTAATCAACCCCAACTCACCCAAAGTAGCGTTTTAATTGGTCATTTGGGCGGAAAATTCGACAATCCTGATTATCCAGCTTTGGATGTCATGAATGGCGTATTAAATGGCTTTGGGGGACGTTTATTTAATGAATTGCGATCGCGTCAAGGTTTAGCCTATTCTGTATATGGAATGTGGAGTCCCCGTTTCGACTACCCAGGAACATTCGTAGCTGGAGGACAAACCCGTACAGAAACCACAGTTCAATTCATTAAATCCCTGGAAACAGAAATTAAACGGTTACAAACTGCAAATATCACAACCCAAGAATTAAATAAAGCCAAAGACTCCACACTCAACTCCTTTGTTTTCAACTTTCAAGATCCTAGCCAAACATTATCCAGATTAATACGATACGAATATTATGGTTATCCCGCTGATTTCCTATTTCGTTATCAAAAAGCCATTACTGCTACTACAGCAGCAGATGTTAAACGGGTGGCACAGAAATACCTGAAACCAGAGAATTTAGTGACTTTAGTAGTCGGAAATCAAGCTGCTATGAAACAACCATTAACTGATTTAGCAGCCAAGGTAACATCAATAGATATTACCATTCCCGGCACTCAACCAGCAGCTAAAAATTAATAGAATTTAATTTAGATCCCCGAATTCTTAAAGAAGTCGGGGATCTGGTTGTTTTTGTTATTAATTTAAAATAGTTCTTCCTCGTCAATTATATGATAACACACTGAAAATTTTTTGTCAACACCATAAAATCACTTTTTTCCGGTTGGTGTTTTTGTGTTAGCCAGAGGGTGGGTTAGCTTGCACCTAACCCACCAACAACTGATTTCGCAAACCCTACGGACTTACTTGAGGATTTTTGGAGTGATTTTTTTCCTCCTCTAAAAACTCCTCAACTGCATAAACATCAGGCCAGACAGTTGCACCGTGTTCATAGTTATCAATACCAACTTTATCGGCTTCAAGATTAACACGCAGTCTACCAATAGCATTGAGTCCAGTGAACATTAAAAGGGTAAAAGCAATAGTAAAAACTGATACTGCGACTACGCCCAAAATCTGCACACCCAGCAAATCAAAACCACCACCTAAAAACAGACCGGCTTTTTTATTCAAAGTCAATTCTGATTGACCCAAAAAGCCCACTGCCAGTGTACCCATCATCCCATTAATACCATGAACTGCAAATGCTCCCACAGGGTCATCAATTTTGCACGCTTCAATAATATCAATACCCAAAACTACTAAAATTCCCCCAGTTAAACCAATCACAACCGCAGCCCAAGGTGCTATAAAAGCACAACCAGCGGTAATACCTACCAAACCTGCCAAAGAACCATTCAGACAATAGACTAAATCCCATTTACCTGAACGACTATATTGATAAAACATCGCTGATAACGCCCCAGCCCCAGCCCCCAGGGTCGTATTCAGGGTGATTAAACCAATTAAGCCAGGATTACCAGTACCAAGGGTTGAACCGGGGTTAAAGCCATACCAGCCAAACCAGAGAATCATAGTTCCCAAAGCTGCCAAACCTAAGTTATGGGCGGGGGGAATTTGTCCCCAAGGAGTTCGTCCAGGACGGGGTCCAAGTAAAAAAGCACCAACTAAAGCTGTCCAACCCCCAACGGTGTGAACTACCGTACTACCAGCAAAGTCGTGAAAACCAATTTTCGCTAACCAGCCACTGGAGTTCCATACCCAATGTACAACTACGGGATAGCTGAATGCAGCCATGATGGCACTATAAATTAAATCACCGATAAAGTCCGTTCTCCCAGCCATTGCCCCGGTAGTAATTGTACTGGCAGTAGCCGCAAAGGCAAACTGAAAGAAGAACAAAGTATAAGCATTGAGTCCAGAAGCGATTCCGGGAACACCACCATTGGTAAAAGCACCATTAACGGGTAATTGACTCAAGAAAAAGGTATCTGTACCAATAAACCCACCAGCACTCGTACCAAAGGCAATGCCAAAACCCACACCCCACCAGATGAGAATGGTGACAGCGGCATCAATAAAGTTTTCCAATAGGGCGTTTACTACACCTCTTTGGCGTAGCAAACCTGCCTCTAACATCGAAAATCCAGTCTGCATGAAGAATATTAAAAAGCCTGTGAGTAGTACCCAGGTAGTATCAATGGAAATTTGTAATTGTTTGGTTGTTGCGTCTAATGATTCCAGTGTCACAGGATCTGCGGCCTGGACAACTGTGGGCGCGAAAATTGCCAAGACCATTGAACCTATAGCTAGTGCTAGAAGGCGATATAAGGGGCGAATACGTTTATTCATTGCTGTTTTTCCGGCTAGAAAAGCTCTAATTAAGTTAGGCTTTTTATCTGATGTTGATGGTTGTAAATCTGTTATGTCTGTTCAATATGGTTATCAAAAATAAACATAGAACAATAACAGAAACTTATTTGATAATTCCTGCTTTTAGTTAAGTGGAATATTTATCAACTTGAATTACATAATAAATCAGAATTTAATTCTGACTTCTGAATTATTTCTTCATAAAGCTGGTTAATTCTCTATTTAATGAGAAAAAATATTCTGTATCATAAAATACATTTTTTGTAATTAGGATAAATTATTCACTCTGCAAAAATACAGAAAGCTTGTGTATTCCTGACAATATCAGCATTTGCTGTGATTTGGATCTCTTAATTACGCCTGAAATCCTTTATATACAAAAATCTGATATTTATTGCGTAAATAGATATGTAGTAGTTATATATACATTTGCTCCAGTCTAATATCTATTTGTGGTAAAATTTGGGACAGTAAATTAGCTAGATTTCAGGTTTTGATATGTCCAGTTCCCAAGCGCCATACCGTGGAGCAGTACAAGCTCAAGGAGATGATATAACAAAGAAAGGAGGCTACACCCGTTCTTGGGCAGAAGAAAAACCTGTTACTGATGAAGAGGGATTATCATTTCTTGCTAAGATTGAAGGGGAATGTAGCGACTCTCAAAAAGCACAAAGAAAAAATCCTTTTAAGAGAGCTAGACGTTTCGTTGAGAATGCCAGTAAACAAGGTGGTGTCGGACCTGAGTCCCAACCTCCATCATTTCAAGATCCTAAGCGTACAGTTGGCAATGCTCGTGTTGACATTGAAATTCGCTGCGGTATCACTTTTATTCATACACAACAAGCAGAATGACAACTATTCTTACAAAAGTACAGCAATTTTTAGACTCCGGCGATATCAACGGAGCTAGAGAAGAAGTTGCAAAAACTGCTATTAACCTAGAGGAAGTAGATACTACTGTTCGGGATTTTGCTGCGTTGCTTGCATTAGGATCGCAAAAAGCTTTAGAAATTGGCTTGGGAGTATTGGGGCGTGAACTTATTAAAAGAGATTTAGCAGAAATCAACAATGATGTAGTTTGGTTACTTCTCGCCTCAATATTGTCTCGACATAACATAACTTCTGATAGTCCATTAAGGATTAGTATTATTGGGCTTATATCTTGTATTAAAGATTGGGAATTACCTATTTTTGCCTTATTAAGTCCTTCACTAGACTCTTTTTTCAAGGTGAGTCTTTCTGAAGAAAATCCTCTTATTTCTGAACAGACTTTAGATTTTATATCTACTTGGGGAGAAAATTATGCAAAAGCTCCTCGCACAATAAAGCAACTTAAAGAGTTTAAATCTCTGACTCAATCAGTATTAGATAAAGTAGATGACTTAGATATAAAAGAAGAATGGGCTGAAGGGGTGGAGAAATTTTTGCAAATAGCCAGACAAAAGAAATACAATAAATACTCATATCAATGTATTGGGTCAGATATTAGTAATTTACTCAAAACAATCTATAATCCTAATCCTGCAATCTTAAATTCGGATACAGGTGCAAGTTATTATAAAGTGCAAGACAATATATGGCGATTAATTACTTCATGTCTTGCTTCATGGGGAACAATTGTTTATGGTAATGGCCTATCAATTGCAGTTCGTATATATAGCCCTGAAAAAACAGAATCTCAGCCAGTTTTCCTTGATGAGTTAGCGCGACAATTTAGAGAAATCGAATATATGGCTCGACAATTTAGAGAAATCGAATATATGGCTGGTCATAATATAAGAGAAATTACACCATTTATATCAACACAGATAATACTAGAATCAAGGATAATCATTTTTTACATGGATCTAAAATCTAAGCAATCAAATTTTCTTGCTGAGGAGATTAAATCACTTTATGATGGAAAATATGAAGAGAATAGAGGCAAACTGCGAATAAATTTAGCTATTTCTACTAATGCTCTAAAATTTGATTTTGATAACTTTATCTCTACAGAAAAGGTTCACGAATTTGTTGAAAATTCGACTTCGATAACTCTATCTTTACAAAAAATATCACCAACTTTTACGAGTTTAATTCAGTTAATTAATTTGAGATAATATAGTACACCATTAATCACCTGATTATAAATCAATTAAGCCACATTAATCAATTGTTCTAAAGATTTAGCTAAAGGTAAAGGTTTTCCATATTCTTGATATTCAGCAATTAACATTTCTATCACTTCCTGAGCATTTTTCACAGCTTCTTCATAAGTATCACCATGAGTATGATATTTTTGAGTAGGAAATTCAGGTAAATGAACTAAATAACATTTATCTTCACTACTCCATTGAATAATGATAGTATAAGGTAAATTCATTCTTCTGACTCCTCCTCTTGAATTGATTTTAATTTAGCTAATTTTTCGTTAACTTCTTTTTCTATATATAGTTTAGCATCATCTCCATCTTTGCCAGAGATGGTAATAGGATCTTCTGGTAATAAAGGATGATACCAACGGGTATGACTTCCTTTTGCACAACGGTAAATAAACCCAGCTTTTTTGAGTAAACTTTTTAATTCTCTGATTTTTTTCGGCATTTTTCCACGGAAATATTATTAAGGTATATGAATTGACGTTAATTTGATACCAATCAGTAATGGGAAACTCTGACCAAAGATCCTGAAAGCTAACTATATTTCTTATTTCCTGGCATAAGTTATAAATAGTAATGATGCTTTGTGCAGATTTTCCTCAATTAATTAAATTTGATTTCTTAAACACTCATGTCTTCAACTCCCCAGTATCTTAGCGGTAACGATATTCGTCAATTATTCCTTGATTTCTACAGCCAACGGGGACACCAACCGCTTCCGAGTGCTTCTCTTGTTCCCGAAGATCCAACTGTGCTGCTGACTATTGCAGGGATGTTACCATTTAAGCCGATATTCCTGGGACAGCGGACACCGGAATTTAAACGCGCTACGACTTCGCAAAAATGTATTCGTACCAATGATATCGAAAATGTGGGACGGACTCACCGCCATCATACATTTTTTGAGATGTTGGGGAATTTCAGCTTTGGTGATTATTTTAAGGCACAAGCGATCGCTTGGGGTTGGGAATTATCTACTCAAGTCTTTGGTTTCTCCCCCCAGAATCTCGTTGTCAGCGTGTTTGAAGACGACGACGAAGCTTTTGCAATTTGGCGCGATACTATTGGTGTAACGGAAAAACGCATCAAACGCATGGGTGCAGATGATAATTTCTGGGTATCTGGAATTACTGGTCCCTGTGGTCCTTGTTCGGAAATTTATTATGATTTTCACCCAGAACGCGGTGAAGATCATATTGATTTAGAAGATGATACCCGATTTATCGAGTTTTATAACTTGGTATTTATGCAATATAATCGGGATGCTGCTGGTAATTTAACCCCGTTGCAAAATCAGAATATTGACACGGGAATGGGTTTGGAAAGAATGGCGCAAATCCTGCAAAAGAAGCCGAATAATTATGAAACAGATTTGATTTTCCCGATTATTGAAACTGCGGCAAAAATTGCCAAAATTGATTATTACGAAAGTGATGAAAATACGAAAGTTTCTTTAAAGGTAATTGGTGATCATGTCCGTTCTGTGGTTCACATGATTGCTGATGAAATTCGCGCTTCTAATGTGGGAAGAGGTTATGTTTTACGGCGTTTAATTCGTCGCGTTGTCAGACATGGTAGATTAATAGGAATTTCTGGAGAATTTATTAACCAAGTTGCAGAAACCGCAATTTCTCTTTCGGAATCAATTTATCCCAATTTGCGACAAAGAGAAACTGCAATTAAAGCCGAATTGCAAAGAGAAGAAAGTAACTTCTTGAAAACTCTTGATAGAGGAGAAAAACTATTAGCAGAAATTATCCAAGAGGTAAAACAAAAAGGATTAACTTCTATTAGTGGTGAAAGTGCTTTTACCTTGTATGATACCTACGGTTTCCCATTAGAATTAACCCAAGAAGTTGCTGAAGAAAATCACATTACTGTTGATGTTGATGGTTTCAACGCAGAAATGCAAAAACAGGTAGAACGTGCAAAAGCTGCACACGAAACCATTGATTTAACTGTACAAGGTTCTTTAGATAAACTTGCAGAACATATTCACTCCACACAATTCATTGGTTATACCCAATTAACAACAACAGCAAAAATCGAAGTTTTATTAGTTGCTGGTGTTTCGGAAGAAGCAGCAGAAGCAGGAACAGAAATACAAATTGTTCTCGATAAAACTCCTTTTTACGCTGAATCTGGGGGACAAATTGGGGATAAAGGATATATTAGCGGTGATGGTGTTTTAGTCAGAATTGAAGACGTGAAAAAAGAGTCTGATTTCTTTATTCATTTTGGACGCATTGAACGGGGAACAATTAGAATTGGTGATGAAATTACCGCACAAATAGATACCGCTTGTCGTCGTCGCGCTCAAGCTAATCATACAGCAACTCATTTATTACAAGCTGCTTTAAAAAAAGTTGTTGATGAAGGAATTTCTCAAGCGGGTTCTTTAGTTTCTTTTGATAGATTGCGGTTTGATTTTAACTGTCCCCGCGCTTTAACCGGTGAGGAAGTTCAACAAATTGAAGAATTAGTAAATAGTTGGATTTCCGAAGCTCATTCTGCTACAATAGAAGAGATGCCCATAGCACAAGCCAAAGCTAAAGGTGCAGTGGCAATGTTTGGGGAAAAGTACGGTGATCAAGTGCGGGTGATTGATTTCCCTGGCGTTTCTATGGAATTATGTGGGGGAACTCATGTTAATAATACTGCGGAAATTGGCGTTTTCAAAATCATTGCTGAAGCTGGAGTTGCTTCTGGGGTGAGAAGAATAGAAGCGGTGTCTGGCGCTGCGGTATTGGATTATTTGAATGTGCGTGATATAGTGACGAAAGACTTGTGCGATCGCTTTAAGGTCAAACCGGAAGAAATACCCGACAGAATCACAACTTTACAAACCGAACTTCGCAACAATGAAAAAGAAATTCAAAGTCTGAAATCACAAATAGCAATAGTTAAATCTGATAGTTTATTACAGACTGCGGAAACAATAGGAGAACACAAAATCATCATCGCCCAAATGGCAGATATTGACCCAGAATCATTAAAAGATGCTGCGGAAAGATTACTGCAAAAAATCGGTAATGGGGCGGTGGTTTTAGGTTCTATTCCTGAAGCCGGAAAAGTGAGTATCGTTGCTGCTTTTAGTTCTGAAGTGAATAAGAAAGGTATCCAAGCGGGAAAATTTGTGGGAACGATAGCGAAAATTTGTGGAGGTGGTGGTGGTGGAAAACCCAATCTCGCGCAAGCTGGGGGACGTGACGCGAGTAAGTTACCGGAGGCTTTAGAAACTGCAAAAAATGATTTATTAGCAGCGTTGAAATAGGATTTTGAAGAATGATGTAGAGACGTTTCATGAAGCGTCTCTACAATGTATGCACCAAACATCAAAATTGACTGTCTAAGACTGTAAAATTTCAAAAATTTTGTTAATCACTTCTGTTAATTTTTCACTTTTAATTTGACCTGCTTTATATAGGATAATTTGCTTTTCAGCAGTAAAAAGCCGATTTGGTCTAATATTACTTGGCTGATTTAAACCACCTGAGTTAAAATCAAAATTATCTATTCCAATAGCATACATATCATTAACAGATTGACTGGTAATTTGACAAAGAATCATGTCATTTCCCTGAAGTGTAGCAATAACTAAAGCTGGTCTACGTTTTGTTTGACTTAAATCTGAAAATGGAAAGGGAACAATAACAAAATCACCTTTTATAAATTCTGCCATGCTGCATCTTCCTCTGGTTTTAACCAATCTTTTGCCAGTGAAGATTCACTCATAATCGTAATTTCTAGCATCTTATTTTGTTGGTACTTGGTTTGCAAAAACTGGACAAAATCTAAGATTTCCTGTAACACGGGTTCAGGTAATTTTTCTAATTCTTGTGTTATTTGTTCTTTAATTGTCATTAAAATGTTACCCTTTACTAATTGTCAACAGATATGATATCAGCTTCTGCAGTAATTGTATTTATATTGTCACTGCAACTTTACCAACTTCTGTAGAAGGTTCAGGTATAGGTTTTCCATCTTCTTTCAATACTTCCAAATACAATTCTATAGCTTCTTTAATTAGTTCCTCTGTTTCTTGTAAGGTATCACCACAAGCAACACATCCGGGTAAGTCAGGAACATAAGCACCCCAGTTTGTTTCACCACGTTCATAAATTACTGTGTACTCAATCATTATATTTCTCCTAATTTTGCTTGCTTCCAAATTGATGAAAGTGTACCTATGGGAATATCATCACTTGGTTTTCCAGATATAACTAGGATACCTGATTTACTTTCATTCTTGAGGATACGATGACTACCTCTAATGCGATCCATATAGTCACACTTATGCTTATTTATACTCAATATAATATCTAGGCTATCCTGCGGAATGGGAGTTAAATCTTCTGTTTGTATCTTTAGGCTGACTATTTTTTACCTAAAGGAAGGATTAGCTTATGCAAATACTGAAAGACCTTTACCAAAAACAATCTGAAACTGTTCAAACATTGGATTGGCAAGGCCAACGTCGTGAAATTGAACAGTTGCGTGATCTGAGTGCGTTAGCCCTAAAAACTATGGGAAGAGTAAATGAGTCATTTAGAATGAACCATGAGACCATCGGTAGTTGGATTAATGGACAGTCTCTTCCTCTGCAAATGTTGACACAACCTAGATTGATGGTTGACGTTACACCCAGTGAACTGAAGAAACCTCGCCCTTTTGGTATGCCATTTCGTTCATTGTGTCAGATGGCTCAACTTGGGTATGTATATCTTAATTTTCGAGACTATGACTCGGATGCAAACCAAGATTTTAGAGAGCATAGTCAAGTAGCTGAACGAATTGAGGAACTTTTTCAGAAAGCACAATCGCAACTTTATATTGGAAGTGCTTTGAGAAAACCTATTTTCAACATTGCTCTTCAATCAAGTGGATATGATAATGATTACTATGAAAAATATTATCATGAAGCAATAAAATATCTAAGCAAAGCTCAAGAATGTTTTCAAGAAATTAAGTCTGTACAACCTGACGCTGAATTTCGTACTGAAAAGCCTCATCTGGCGGCAGTTGCGTGGCATTGGGCATATTTGAACGCCATAGCTCACTATTTACCTCTACATTTGATTAAGATTGACAGCCATAAGTATGAAGAAAATCCTAAGAGTGAACTTAATGCTCTGTTTCAGAAGGCAGTGCAATTAGGAGAAGAAGCTACAGCCAAACCAAATGAAACTGCTAAGTATAATGCCGCCAAAGCTTTTGTCAATCTGGCAAAAAGATTAAGAAGTTGCCACTTAAATTTTACCGCTCCCTTAACTGGGTCTTGGGGAACAACCTACAACATGACTGGAGAAGAGTATAAGCAGTCACAAGATGTTCGTGATTACTGGAGAGATGTACCATTTCAAGCAACGGATATAGAGGTTAATCGCTATGTTCTTTATTTACTACAAGAAGCAAATGACTCAGTTCATCCCAATTTTCGGGAAATAGGTTTAAACAATATGACCATAAAAGAACAGGTGGATGACAATGTATTTACAGAGGCAACTATTGATAAACTCCTGAGAGTTCGTACTGATAGAGAAAACAGTATCAATGAAGCAGCTAGTATCCTGAAGGAAGTTAAAGAGATTTACACAATTAGGGGTCTTTCTACCGATACACAGCGATTGCAAAAGTTTCTTAATGATTACAAAGCGATTGAAATTGAAAATCAAAAACTCTACATTAAAGCCCTTGAAGGCGTGTGGAACTATGTTCTATCTCCTGCGGTTGGTAACTTGAGTCCTCTAACCCAAGGAATTTTTCCCTGGCTTGTTCCTTTATGTTCTGATACAGTTAAAGCAAGTATCGCACCACTTGTAGATAAACTTGGTCGCCGTCCAGAAGGTCACAGGCAAATTATTCGAGCAAAACGTAAGTTGACAGAAAGATTAGAGAAGCCTGTAGTCTGATATGTGAAGTTGTTGTCTGTTGCAAAATTAGTAATTTATATCCCCAACTTTTTGAAGAATTTGGGGATGTAATTGCTATAATCAACGTAGTAATTATTTCTCTATTATCTTCCTATTAAAAACTATGCTAAAAAGTGTAAAAATAGAGAATTTTCGAGGTTTCAAATCTTTTGAACTTCAACAACTAGGTAGAATTAATCTGCTAGTGGGTGAAAATAATAGCGGGAAAACTTCTATATTAGAAGCGGTTCAGCTTTTATGTTCACGGACTAATCTTGAGCCACTTGGTGAAATAATGATTAACAGAGGTGAGTATTTTTGGAGTGATCATAATAAAAGAGATCGTCAAGTTGATATTCGGCATCTTTTTTATGGTCATGAAATTGAAAATAATAGTCAATTTTCTATATCAGGTGTTAATGACAATACTCAAGAAGAACTTGATGTCTTGATACATACTCCGCGTTCACATAATACCATTTCTCGTTATGAGGAAACGGATATTTATGAAGAAGATGCTTCTTTTGATAAGTTAAATAAACTCATTCTTTCTGTTAAATGGAAAATTGGGCAACAAGAATTTGTCACTTTACGAGCAATATCACGTGATGGTGGTATTTCAACCGAATCTCTTAGATTGTCGCGTAATAGCAATAAAGAAGAAAGTTTATCTACAAAACTAAAAACACAATTTGTTAAATCATCTTCTTTAAAAACAGAGGAAATGATTGATTTATTTGATCAATTAGTATTGACACCTGAAGAAAACATTGTAGCGGAAGCATTAAATAAAATAGACTCAAAAATTAAACGTATTGCTCCTATTAGTTCTCACAAATTAAGGTATTCTTTGGGTTCACGAGGTGGTTTTCTTGTGCTTCTGGCTGATGGTAAGCGTGTACCTATTGGCAGTATGGGAGATGGAATTTGGCGAATTTTAGGACTTGCATTAGCAATAGTATCAGCTAAAGATGGTTATTTATTTGTAGATGAAATTGACACTGGACTCCATTTTACTGCAATGTCTGATATGTGGAAAATGATTTGGGATACAGCCAAAAGATTAAATGTCCAAGTTTTTGCAACTACACATAATAGTGATTGTTGGCAGAGTTTAGCTGATATTGCAGAACAAGAAAATGTAACTGATGATGGAATTAGGATTCATAGAATTGAAAAAGGTAAAGAAAAAAGTATAGTCTTTAATGAAGCACAAATTGTTATTGCTGCTGAAAGAGAATTAGAGGTAAGATAGCAATGGCAAAACATTATCACCCCAAAAGACTGTTAGTTGAAGGTCAAGATGATTTACGAGTCATACCAGAATTAATTGAAAAAAATGGCATTTATTGGGGAGCAAAAAAAGAGGAAGCAATTATATCAATTCAAGAATGTGGAGGTTATGAAAATATTACTTATGACCTGATATATACAGAATTACAAACTGGAAGATGTACACATTTAGGTTTAATGGTAGATGCAGATGATAATGCTTCTTTACGTTGGCAAAGTATCAGAAATGCTTGTTTGCAAATAGAAAGTATTTCTCATCTTCCTGAACAAATACCAGAAACAGGATTAATTATTAATACACAAGATGGTCAAAAAATTGGTATTTGGATTATGCCAGATAATATCATCGAAGGGATGTTAGAAACCTTTTTAGGTTATATGATTCCAGAACAGGGAGAATATATTTGGCAATATGCACAGGAAGTAGCAAGAGAAGCAAAAAATAAAGGTGCAACATTCAAAGAATCTTATATTGATAAAGCAGAAATTTACACCTGGTTAGCATGGCAAGATGAACCAGGTAGACAAATACATCAAGCTATCAAGTATAATATTTTAAATCCGCAAACTCCCAAGGTGCAGGGTTTTATCAATTGGTTTAAAGATTTGTACGATTTGTAATCTCAAAATTTAAAGATAACAATATCACCATAAATTTTTTGTCCTGACACTCATTTTTTGTCAATTCAAACAAACTGCTAGACTATAATTATAACTTAGTTGAGAAACTTGTAGAAGCGACACCCAACCCATAAAACCTATAAATTAAAATTATGACCCTTGCACAAGAAACACGCTACTATTCACCTGAAGAATACCTAGAATTAGAGGTAAACTCAGAAATACGTCACGAATATATCAACGGATTAATTATACCTATGACAGGTGGAACACCCAATCACAACCAACTTGCAGGCAATTTTTACGCAATGTTAAATTTTGCGCTCAAACGTCAACCTTATCAAGTTTTTGTCACAGATCAACGACTTTGGCTTCCCACCAGAAAAATTCATACCTACCCTGATATTATGGTCGTGAAAACTCCCTTAGAATATGAACAAGGAAGAAAAGACACCTTAGTAAATCCTGTGATGATTGCAGAAGTATTATCAAAATCTACCAAAAGCTATGATAGAGATGAAAAGTTTGCAGCTTATCGGACAATTACCAGCTTACAAGAATATATTTTAATTGACCAATACACAATGCACATTGAGCAGTATTTTAAAACCGATAGTAATAAATGGATATTTTCTGAATTTACAGATGAAGATAGTAGCTTAAACCTATCTTCTATTCCCTGCCAAATCTTGTTAGCAGATATTTATGATAAAGTAGATTTCAACACCGAAGAATGAAAAACTCAATCTTCCTCTTTGCGCCTCTGCGCCTCTGCGTGAGATAATAATTCCAAATAAATACCAAAGGAGTCAATAAAAATGAGTCGCATTAATCCTTATACCTTACAAATGCAAATTACCCAAATGTTTGCCCAAGGACAATCATTTTTTGCCTTGACAAAAGTTCAAGATTGGTTAAAAGAACATAATCAAAACCCTTTAGATTTTGAGATTATCTTTCATAAAAAACCTGCACCTCCCGGTTCAAAAGAAGTCATGGTCATAGAAATAGAATTAAAACGCAAAGACGGACAACCTGTAGATCCTTGGTTACAAGAACAGGCTAATTTACACGCTTAATTTAGATATTGCATCTTGATTACCCTGTAAACCCCCAGTATGGATTAATAGCAAAGATTCCGATTTAAAAAACCCTTTTGCAATTAAATCCATCACTCCATAAAACATTTTGCCTGTATATATATAATCTAAAGGTATATCATGTTGTTGTTGGAAATCTTGACAAAAGAGCTTTAATTTATTAGTTACCTTAGCGTAACCACCAAAATGATAATCAGATACAAGTTCCCAAGGTGCAGGAAAATTAACAGGTGTTGGTAAATCAGAAGCTAGATAATTTGTTAATAAGTTATTGATATCTTCCTTGAGAAAATCACCACCTTTCAAAACAGGAAAACCAATCACCCTTTGTTCTTGATTTAATGATAGTGTCATTCCTGCTAATGTTGTTCCTGTCCCGCAAGCTAAACAGATAGTATTAAATCCTTTAACTGTTTGTAATATTTCTGTACAGCCCCGCATACCATTTAAATTACAACCCCCTTCAGGAATCATAAATACTTCCCCAAATCGCTGTTTTAACTGATTTTGTAATTCTTCTGTATGGCGTTTTTTATAGGTCTGACGATCAATATATACTAATTGCATTCCCTGTGCTACTGCAAATTCTAGAGTAGGATTTAAAGGAATATTTTCTTCTCCACGAATTAAGCCAATAGTGCGAAAACCAAACAGATTTCCTGCGGCAGCGGTAGCATAAATATGATTAGAATAAGCACCACCAAAGGTGAGAATTGTCGATAATTTCCTCTCTTTAGCTTCTACCAGGTTATACTTGAGCTTAAACCATTTATTACCGTTGATTTGGGAGTGCATGAGATCCAGGCGTAATCCGAATAACTTAACATCTGCATTAGCACAGATTTCACTATTAATTTGTTGAATAAGTGGAGGAAAAAAAATTGACGACATTTTCAGGAAAAGTTAAGCTTTATAAAATACTAAGATCCCCGACTTAGCTAAAAAATCGGGGATCTGAAAGATTTATCCTTTCACCGTCTTCCTGGGAAACCAATCATCTAAAATGGCGTAGAATACCGGGACAACAAACAAGCTGAGAATAGTAGAACTTACCAAACCACCAGCTATAGATACAGCCATAGGCGATCGCAATTCCGAACCCGCACCTAAACCCAAAGCAATAGGAACCATCCCCAAAATTGTTGCCGCAGTTGTCATCATAATGGGACGTAAACGTACAGGTCCAGCTTTAAGAATTGCCTCAGTCCGTTCTAGTCCAGAATCCCGTAACTGATTAATATAATCTACGATTAAAATCGCATTTTTGTTAGTAATCCCCAGCAGAAACACAAAACCAATCAGAGATATCATCCCAAAATCACTTTTTGTAAATAGCAGTGCCAGCAACGCCCCAACCACTGCTAAAGGTAAAGAAAGACCAATAACTATGGGATCTACCCAACTTTTAAACAACCAAATTAGCACCACAATAATACAAAGTGCCGATAATCCCAGCGTTGTGCCAAAACTCCCAAAAACCTGATTTTGACGGGCAGAATCTCCCCCTAAATTCAAAGACACACCAGCCGGCATCACAGCTTTAGCTTCAGCTACAACTTGATCAGTTGCATCACCTAAAGTTAAATTTTGACCCAGGTTAGCACCGATATAAACTACTCGCTGATTATTCAACCTTTCAATTTGCAAAATCCCATCTTGTTGATAAGACGCACCTGTAATAGTCACATCAGCAAAACCAGATATTTTCTCAATTCGAGCTTTTACCGCTTTAGCTGCTGTCGTCAAAGCTTTGATATCATTACCTTGTAAAGCTATTTGTAAAGGTTTTTGTCCACCCGTATCAACAAACTGAATATCCTCTATACTTGTAGTTACACCCGCCAATTTTGGCAAAGCAGCACGGAGTTGGTCTTGTACTTCTGCCGTTTTCACTTCTCGCTCTGCTTTGAGCTTAACGTATAGCGTCCCCTTGTTTGGTTCACCTTCACGAGAACCCACAGTAGTAAATACCGTTGCCACTGCGGGGAACTTTCTCACTACTTCTTCCAGTTTCTTAGCAACATCCAAAGAATCGTTTAAAGGAATAGGAATAGGAATAGAAGATGATGAATCAGCCAAAGCCGCAGCAGATAAAGACGAATTTCCTAATTTATCTTTTTGTCCCATTTGTCCCAGTTGTCCTGCTTGTCCTCCTGGTTGTCCTAGTCCTCCTTGCACCCCTTGTGCTAGATCCCCAGGAACACTAGGTAGAGGAGCAGTATAGACAATATTAAATTCTCCTCGGTCAAGTTTAGGAATAAATCCTTTGGGAATTAGGGGAATCAGGGCAAGACCAGCAATTAAACTACTTATAGCTAACCCAACAACTATCAAGCGGTGCTGCAAAGACCAGGCTAACAAGTTACGATAAGCTTGATCAAATTCTAGCCAAATTTTACTTTGCTTCTGAGGAGAACTGGATGGTTTAGCTTTAAGCCAATAAATAGCTAAGACTGGTGATAAGGTTCGGGCTACTAACATAGATGTCAGCATGGCAGCAGAAACGGTAATTCCAAAGGGTTTGAAAAACTGACCAATGACTCCACCCATTAAACCAATAGGCAAAAATACTGCTACCGCTGTCAAAGTAGCTGCGGTGACAGTTAAACCAATTTCATTAGTGGCTATCAAAGCGGCTTCGCGGGGGGTTTTCCCTTCTTCAATATGCCGCATGATGTTTTCTACATCAACTATGGCATCATCTACTATCGAGCCAATGACTAAAGCTAAGGCTAACAGGGTGATAGTTTCTAAGTTAAAGCCATATATCGCCATGACGATAAATGTTCCTAACAAAGATATGGGAATAGCTAAGGCAGAAATTAGGGTAGCTTGCCAATTCCATAAAAAGGGAAAGATGACGACAATTGATAAAATTATCGCTTCGATCAGGGCATCTATGGTAGAATGGGTGGCGTTGCGGATATATTCAGCTTGGGTAGCAGCTAAAGTGAGAGTAACATCTTTTAAGCCAGACCTTAGCTTTTGTACTTCTTTTTCTACCCGATTAACTACTTCTAAGGTATTAGCATCACCTTTTTTAATGACCTGAAAGGCTAAAGCCTGTTTACCATTGAACCTGACTAAAGTGCCGACTGGGGGTAATCCATTTGTTGCTGTTGGTGGTGGTGCATTCGTACTCACTTCCCCTAACAGAGAGACTTTCAGAATTCCTGGTAATTTAGCTATGCTAGGGACAATTTTATCTTTTACCAGTTGCCGTAAATTATCAATCTTCCCAGAAGAACTTTCAATGGCATAGCTAACAGCCGCTGATTCGTTCAGATTCAAAGGGATGATTTTTTTAGTGGCATTCTTAGGTAGATTTAATTGATTAACGATCTGAGAAATTTTGTTAGTCGCAGTTTCTAAATTCGTACCCACCACAAAAGAGGAAACTACAGCAGTTTGACCAGGATAAGTTGATGAACGAATATCCTCAAGTCCCACCAGTGATTTGAGACTTTCCTCCAGTGGTTTAGTGAGTTTTTCTTCCGTATCTAGGGCTGATGTTAAAGGTGCTTGGACATTTACCACCACTACCGGAAAGGTGATATCTGGAAATAAAGCATATTTGAGGGAACTCAAGGCCAGGACACCAGCTACCGCTATACCTATCCAAAAACACACCGTCAACCAAGAAAACTTAATCGCTAATTTGGAAATATTGAAGCTTTCGCGGGCAGATTCTGAGTTATTAGTCTTTACCATCTGATAAAATTATTTAAGTCCTTGGTCATTAGTCATCGGTCTTTTGATCACTGACAACTGACAGGTTAGTATAGAACTTCTAGCATAACAATGGTTACGATCTTAGTCCCCCAGGGAGCAGAATATCAAGCCGTCTGTCGCGGATTAAGTCGCGTCCCCAGTTCCCAAGCCAAGGTATTAGCGATACCAATGGGAATCGAACCAGTGCGGAAATATTTACAACAGTTCACCCATGGTCAAGAGAATCGGATGCTGATGATGGGTTTATGTGGTAGCTTGAGCAAAAATTATCAAGTTGGAGATATTGTTTTATATCAAAATTGTCTTTATCAAGGAAATCTGCAAGAGGGCAATAATTCCTTCACCGCAGATATACATAATCAACTTGGTGATCGTGTATCTTTAGTCAAAGGGTTAACGAGCGATCGCCTCTTATATAAAGCCACAGAAAAACGCCAGTTATATGAACAATCCGGTGCTGACGTTGTAGATATGGAAGGATATGCTTTTCTAGAATTTTTCCAGCAACCAGTTTCTCCACAGGTACAAATAGCCATCCTGCGAGTAGTTAGCGATGATGCTCATCATGACATCCCCAATATCACATCAGCCATTGGTGCAGACGGTTCATTACAACCTTTACCCTTAGCTTGGGAATTCATCCGTCAACCCCTAGCAGCGACTCGATTAATTACAGGTTCATTAAAAGGACTCAAAACTTTAACAGCAGTCACACAATTATTATTTACTCCTAACAAGATCCCCGACTTCTCTAAGAAGTCGGGGATCTGATTCTGATGAATATTCTCAAACCTGAGAAATATCTTTTACGCTTGAGCCAAATTGACTTTAACAATCACATCATTAAAATCTTTATCACCACCACCACGTAAATCCTCAAAACCAAAGGTATTATCACCTAACATCCGCACATGATCTACACCATCTGAGTTCGCACCCAAGAAGGTAAAGTAAATATCTGGATTATTATTAGGATTACTATCAAGTAGGGCATCAGGTGTACCATTCACAACAAGAAATGGTACATATATAGAGCCACCTTGAAGCGTATTATTGAAATTTGCCGTTCCACCGTTGTTCACAGCTAAATTAATGTCAGAAAGACGACCATTAATAGCTGCTTGAACATAACCATCTTGTCCTGGGAGGATATCAGCCTTACCATCACCATTAGTATCAATACCGCCATTCGCATCAGTCACGCGATAGAAACCAACAAAATTGTTGTAACTTGCTTCTCGGTTAACCACAAAATTAGCGGTTACTGCGCCAGTAATACCTCGTAAATCCAGCGATTCGCCTTGTGGTTTATTTTGCAAAGTTGTACCCAAAGCTGTAGGTCGATCACTTGCCTGAATTGTTAACGGAAAATCCTCAAAGCCGCTAGGATTACCAGAACCATCTTCCCAATCTAGGGAATACTGATCAGATCCCAAATCTGTAATCTTGAGATTAGCAGGGTTGGCAAACAGGACATTGCCAATAGAGGTGTTATTACTCAGTACAGAATCGGTTGAACCGTCTTTGACCAAATAGAATCTCAAATTGTCATTGGAGTTAAATCTTAATAACCTGTCCAGGCTAGTAGGATCAAATCCAGCAGGAAGATTAGTAAGGGTAGAGAAAACTACCTGACCTTTTGCTAATGCTTTTTCTGCATAACCCGCTTCATCGGGGGCAATACCATCAACTTTACCAGACGCATCATCAACAGTAAATACTCCAATTTCATTGCGACCGGAATTGGGTCCTGTTAATTTTACTTCCAGTGTTGCTTTGCCGTTGTTGCCTTTGATATTGAAGACATTATCACTAACTAGCGTTAGGAAATCGCTAACAGTGCCGGTGCCAGTGGAAGTTGGATTAACATCAGGTGTACCAGCAGATGTGGCAGCAGGAGTTCCGAAGATCACATAGGCTTCACCTGCTTGAGAATTAGCCAAGGGAGCGCCAATAATCAAATCATTAACACCATCACCATTGACATCTCCAGCACCACTGACTGACTGACCTAAGTTACTATTTTCAGCACCATCAATGATAAAGCCCTTTTCACCATCGTACTCAGGTGTATCGAAAGTTGAGAGTTCAAAGGTAGCGCCAAAGCCTTGTTTGCTACCATAAATAACATAGCCTTGTCCAGCGTTATCAGTAGCCTTTTTTGCCCCAAGAATGATGTCATCAATACCATCATCGTTAAAATCTCCCAAACCACTGACAGACCAACCTGAGTTGTCAAGGGCGGAAATACCGTTGATGGTAAAGCCATTGTTGCCATTGAGATTAGCAACATCAAGAGTCTTACCAAAACCGTTTTTATTACCAAAGACTACATAGCTTCTGCCAGCAGATTCTTTGTCATTGGGATTGCCATCTTTTGCCCCAATAATCAAGTCTCCGATGCCGTCACCGTTGATATCTCCAGCTTTGCTAACAGAGAAGCCTGATTGATCTCCTGCTTGTCCGTTGATGGTAAAACCATCGCTGCTATTGAGGTTAGAGACGTTGATAATATTGGAAGTAAGGGGATTTGTGGAGTCAGTTTTCCGTCCATAAATAACAAAACTGCTTCCAGAATTATCACCATTGGTATTAGCAGAGGGCGCACCAAGAATGATGTCATCAATCTTATCACCGTTGATATCTCCCGCATCACTAACGGAATAGCCCAGGTTATTTGGGTTATCACTGATGATTGCCAGGATGTCTACGGTTGAAGCGAAATCACCATCTTTTTTCCCAAAGATGATATAGGCTTCTCCTTTATTAGCTGTTCCGTCATCACTAGGATGAGTTGCACCAATTAATAGGTCTTTAACGCCATCACCATTAAAATCGCCAGCGCTGCTAACAGCCCAACCTACATTATCACCAGACTGATTACCTTTCATGGTAAAACCCTGGCTAGGTTCAAGGTTGGAGAGTTCGATGGGATTACTGAAATAGTTAGGGTCTTTACTACCAAAGACGACATAAGCAGCCCCGGAATTATCTCCATTGATGTCAGAAAAGGGTGCGCCAATGACTAGATCATCAACACCGTCACCGTTAATATCCCCAATATTGCTAACGGAACGGCCTGAGTCATCACCAACTTCTGCCCCATTAATCACAAAGCCTGTAGTAGCATTAAGATTGGAAGGGTCTATGACTTGTTGAAAGTTCTCTTTGCTGCCAAAGACTACATAAGTTTTCCCGGAGTTAAATTTGTCATTAGGATCACTCAAAGGTGAGCCGATGATTACATCCCCAATTCCATCACCGTTGATATCACCGGCGTTGCTAACTGAGTAACCTAATTGATCATCACTTGCACCGCTGATGACAAAACCATCGTTGTTGGCTGTGGGTATAATCTCGCCAGTTACAGGATCTATAAGGCTAGTCTCGCCAGTTATAGGATCTATAACGGTTAGGAATAAAGTTTCAATAGGTGTGGGATTTGTGGTGGAAGTGTTATCTACGTTGGAACTAATATCTACATTGGAGCTAATATCCTGTTCGGAGGTGTCTACAATGGAGGTGGTATTTTCAAGAGGGATAGGATCTTGTTCGGATGTGGTGGCTACATTAGAACTAATATCTTCAATGGCAGTAGGATCTTGTTCGGAGGTGATGCCTACATTAGAACTGATATCTTCAATGGCAAGCTCTAGGCTGTAGTTGAGTTGCTAGAGTTGGTGTTGATGATAATAATGGATAGAATTTCATACCCCTGGGGTAAATATGCGTGTTTGTTTCTAAGTTTGAGTCATTAGAGTAACTGGGTATGGAAATAGGGGAATAGTAGTTAATGCCCTGGTATGCTGAAATTTCTCTGGACTGTAGTTGTGTTACCAAAGTTGGTATAGATAATTTTTTTGAGATGGTCAGATCCGGTTAACTTCTATGCGAGATCAAACCTTCATTATCCATCTTATATACAAAAGTTTTCACCTCTTACGATCAAATCCAGGTCTATTTAAGACTTGGGTTTTTGCCGACGACACCCAAACGAAGGAAGATGCTGAAGTTTATGCCTGATTTGATTTAAGGGCTATTAGCTTTTTAGTACCGAGAAAATTTACTGTGATTGCCGGAAAAAAACTATAGCTCATATATTGTGCTATTAGTTGTGAAGCTTCTGTGAACTTGAGGTCAATAACACGCAAATTTCTGAGTTTGGCTTTTATCATTGGCTGTAAACATGACAATCAAATTTAGTCTGCGGTATGATACTTGATGTTAATGGAAAAAATTTCTCTTCCCTGTTCTCAAGTCCCGCTTCCTATAACTTAATCCCTAATTGCTAATGTCCAATCCGGACTTCTTTTAAATATTCTGACTACTTTTGATCTACTGTCTTTACCAGTAATCCTAATGTGTGGGTAATGCTGGGGCTGGTGTTTAATGGGTGAGAATGGGAATTTGGGGAAAAAATGTCTGCTACTGGTTGTCAACGGGGTAAACTCGGGAAGAAGGAGTCACCGAGTCAGGAGTCACCGAGTCAGGAGTCAGGAG
This sequence comes from Dolichospermum sp. UHCC 0260, assembly GCF_009711985.1. NCBI lineage: Bacteria > Bacillati > Cyanobacteriota > Cyanophyceae > Nostocales > Aphanizomenonaceae > Dolichospermum > Dolichospermum sp. UHCC 0260. Next base: position 66,171 of record NZ_VIKZ01000025.1, read on the forward strand.
AAGAAGAAGGAAGAAGAAGGAAGAAGAAGGAAGAAGAAGGAAGAAGGAAGAAGGAAGAAGAAGGAAATTTCTTTCTCTGCTTCTCTTGCTTCTCTTATCTTGTCAACGGGCATATACTCTACCTTTCCATGCACCTCCACGTCCTTGCCAATGTTGTAATGCTGAATCTATTGTCATAGAAGTATATAAAAAAGCAATGATGGGTAAGCTAAAAGCAAAAACTGGAGAACATTTATAAAAACGAATAATTGGGAAATAAGCAAAAGTCATCAGTAGATATCCGATGAAAGAAATCAGGGTAATTATCCAATTCCCCAATACCAGACCGAAAATAATTGCTATCGGTGGTAATAAATAAACTAAAGTCATTCCCAACAGGCTGCCTATTAGCAGGAAAGGGGAATAATTTAGTTGTGTGTAAGCACTTCTGGCGACCATATCCCAAATTGTTTTCAGGGAGTCGTAAGGACGTAAGCTATAGGTTAGGGTGCTTAATCCTAGCCAGATTTTTCCGTGAGTTGATTTAACGGCTTTGGCTAGGGAACAGTCATCAATTAAGGCTTGACGAATTATTTGCAACCCACCAATTCTATTTAGGGCTTCTGAGTGAATGAGAATACAACCTCCAGCAGCGGCAGCAGTAGCTTTTTTGGGATTATTTACCCAGGAAAATGGATAAAGTTTTTGGAAGAAAAAGACGAAAGCTGGTATTAATAGTTGTTCCCAAAAACTTTGACAGCGTAAGCGTACCATGATGGATACGAGATCTAATTTCTGTGCCTCGGCTTTGGCAACTAGGCGGCGGAAGTTGCTGGGATCATGTTCTATATCTGCGTCGGTAAGTAAAAAATAGTCTGGTGTCAAGGTACTGGCTGTTTGTAAACCTTGTTCCATTGCCCACAATTTGCCTGTCCAACCTGGGGGTAATGAGGTGCTGGTAACAATTTGTAGTTGTGGGGTTTTGTCGAGGTTGTGGGCTACTCCTTCGGCAATGTGGGCTGTACCATCGCTACTTTGATCGTCTACTAAAAAGATGGTGAATTTACCAGGATAGTCTTGAAGGAGGAGCGATCGCAAGCTAACAGGAATGACATCGGCTTCATTACGGGCAGGAATTATTACGCACACGGTCGGTAAGGTGTTGTTATCAATATCTTTATCTTGATTTGCTTCTAATTGGTGATTAACTCGCCAAAACTGCCCCCAAAATAAGAGTAAAAATATCCAAATGACTAAGGATAGAAGGGTCAAACTGAATATAATTGTTGCCATAACTGTTGCTGTACTCCAATTTAAAATTTAACAGACAAATTTAATTCTTTTACTGACTTGGATAGAATACAATGTTTGCTGATTTTGCGGAAGAATTTTCTCGTAATTCGGTTATGTTATTTAAATATTGTTTGGTGCTGAGGTAGGTATTTGATGCAAACACAAGATAGAATAAAAGTCAAGCAAGTTGTTGATGCGATAGCCGCAAGTCAAAAACATCTACTTTCTATTCAAAATCCCGATGGTTATTGGTGGGCTGAGTTAGAGTCTAATGTTACCATCACTTCGGAAGCTGTTTTATTACATAAGATTTGGGGAACTGAGAAAACCAGACCTTTACATAAAGTTGAAAATTATCTCCGTTCTCAACAACGAGAACATGGAGGTTGGGAATTGTTTTATGGTGATGGTGGAGATTTAAACACAACTGTAGAAGCCTATATGGCTTTAAGATTGTTAGGTGTACCCGCTACAGATACCGCATTGCTGAAAGCGAAATCTCTAATTTTAGCTAAAGGTGGTATTAGCAAAACTCGGATTTTTACAAAGTTACATCTAGCTTTAATTGGCTGTTATAATTGGCGCGGACTGCCTTCTTTGCCACCTTGGGTAATGTTACTACCCGATAATTTTTTCTTCAATATTTATGAACTTTCGAGTTGGGCGCGTTCTAGCACTGTGCCATTATTAATTGTCTTTGATCGAAAACCAATTTTTAACATTGATCAGCCAATTAATTTAGATGAATTATATGCTGAAGGTGTAAATAATGTCTGCTGGGAATTACCAAAAAATGGTGATTGGTCAGATATTTTTAATATCCTTGATGATGGCTTTAAATTAGTAGAAAGTATTAATTTTGTTCCTTTTAGAAATGAAGGAATTAAAGCCGCAGAAAAATGGATTCTAGAACGTCAAGAAGTTACAGGTGATTGGGGGGGAATTATTCCCGCCATGTTAAATTCTCTGTTAGCTTTAAAGTGTTTAGATTATGATGCTAATGATCCGGTTATCGAACGGGGTTTAAAAGCAGTTGATAATTTCGCCATTGAAACAGAAAATAGTTACTGTGTCCAACCTTGTGTTTCTCCTGTATGGGATACAGCTTGGGCGATTCGGGCTTTGATTGATTCAGGTTTTGCCCCAAATGATCCGGCTATTGTTAAAGCTGGAGCATGGTTAATAGAGAAACAAATTCTCGATTATGGTGATTGGAATGTCAAAAACAAGCAGGGAAAACCCGGTGCTTGGGCGTTTGAATTTGAAAATCGTTTTTACCCAGATGTGGATGATTCGGCTGTGGTTGTCATGGCTTTACATCAAGCAAAATTGCCAAATGAGGAACTAAAAAAACAAGCTATTAATAGGGCTTTAAATTGGATTGCGACGATGCAATGTAAACCAGGTGGTTGGGCGGCTTTTGATATTGATAATGATCAAGAATGGCTCAATTCTGTCCCCTATGGTGATTTGAAAGCGATGATTGATCCAAATACGGCTGATGTCACTGCTAGAGTATTGGAAATGTTGGGGGCTTGTAATTTATCAATTCAACCAGATAATTTAGAAAAGTCTTTAGATTATCTTTTGAAAGCACAAGAAATAGAAGGTTGTTGGTTTGGACGTTGGGGTGTAAATTACATTTATGGAACTAGCGGCGTTTTATCAGCTTTGGCTTTAATTAATCCTTTGAAATATGCTAGAGATATAAATCAGGGTGCAGCTTGGTTAGTGAAAGTACAAAATTCTGATGGTGGTTGGGGAGAAACTTGTTTTAGTTACAATGATCCTAATTTAAAAGGAAAAGGTGACAGTACAGCATCCCAAACAGCATGGGCTTTAATTGGGTTAATAGCAGCAGGTGAAGCTACGGATAAATTAGCTATTGATAGTATTGAAAAGGGGATTAATTACCTGTTAGAAACACAAAAATTAGATGGTACTTGGGATGAAGAATACTTTACCGGAACGGGCTTCCCTTGCCATTTTTATTTGAAGTATCACCTTTATCAGCAGTATTTTCCTTTAATGGCTTTGGGACGATATCAAGCAAAATGTTCGAGTTAAATAGGGCTGGCTGAATAAACCGAAAACCTAGATAGATTAAGAGTTTCCCGGTTAAAAAAGTGAATTAGGTGCAAGGAATAAGGATTGAAACCATTAAAAACCTATCACTTTCTGAAATTTGAGACTATTCTTCTCTCCTTCTAATTCTTCCTCCTGACTCGGTGACTCCTGACTCGGTGACTCCTAGCCCTCACGAAAAGACTTTTTCAGCAAGCCCTAAATAGCAATACCTTTGCCATTTTTCTGGAGAAATATTATCAATCTTGTAGTGCGGGCATCTTGCCCGCTATTTTTACACCCCATTTATTAGTGTTGTCAAAGAAAGTGGATAATATGGTTATAAAAAAATTATGGGTAGGAATTGGTTGTCAAAAAGGAATTTCCCAACAATTAATTAATTTAGTAATCAAAAAAGTTTTTCAGGAAAATCAACTTATATATCATGAAATAGCTGGAATTGCAACTATTGATAAAAAAGCCTCAGAAATTGGCTTGCTAGAATTTTGTAACTTAGAAAAACTACCTTTAAAAACCTTTAGTGCCGAACTTTTAAATAATGTACTTGTTCCCAATCCTAATAATACTATTACTAAGTTAGTGGGAACATCTAGCGTCGCAGAGGCTTCCGCGATTCTTGCAGCTTCAGAAATCACATCTACGGAAATAATGTTATTAGTTCCTAAACAGATTTTCCGATTACCAGAAGCACCAGCAACAATCACAGTAGCCGTTGCTAAAAGTGAAAACCTGATATTTTAATCAACTGCATTAACAATCTGATTAATAATACCAGAAACAATTGATAAAACAATTGAACCTAAAAAAGCAGGAATAAAACCCCGAATTTCAAAACCATAACCGGGAGTTATGGCACTGGCAAACCATAGCGTTAAGGCATTAATCACTAGGGTGAATAAACCCAAAGTAATTAAGGTGATGGGAAATGCTAAAATCTGCAAAATTGGTCGCACAATGGCATTTACTAAACCAATCACAACAGCGGCAATTAAGGCAGCAACAAAACTAGTGAGAATGATTCCCGGAACAATTTTAGCCGTAATTAATAATGCTACCGCAGTCCCGATCCAAGTTAAAAGAAAGTGCTTCATAGTTTGATGACGAGAACAAGATTAACGTGACTGGGAAGTGCGGTTCAAGAACACTTTCCATGTACCACCACCGACAACACCATCAGGTTTTAAACCATAACGAGTTTGAGCAGCTTTGACTGCGGCTTCTGTGGATCTTCCGAAATCTCCATCTATTTTACCATTTAAAAAACCCAGGATTTTTAGTTGTTTTTGCAATTTAATTACTTCCGGTCCACTTGTACCTAAATGTAAAATTGGCCATCCTTGGGGAGTATATTGAATACCGGGCATTTGTTGATTGAGAGGAGTGGGTTGAATACTAGAATTAGGCTGATTGGTGGTGCGTTTAGTAGTCGGTGGTTTTGTGAATCTGGTCGGTTGGGTAGGAACAGTCGTAAAACTACTGGCAGCATTAGGTGCGGAAGTAATAATATTTGATGGGCTGGGAAACAGTTTTTGCCAAGTGATATTATCTACATTACCAGTGGGATTTAGGCCAGCAGCTTGCTGAAATTGGGCAACGGCAATAATGGTACTTTGTTGATATGTACCATCCACAGCACCTGAATAAAAACCCAAAATCGTCAAAGCGGCTTGAAGTTCTGTAACTCGTTCACCCTGACTACCTAAGTTTAGAGGAGGACGATTAATTTTAACTTCTGTGTTGACTTGGGCAATTTTAACCGCTGCTGCTGTTGATATAAAAGCAGAGGAACTAATTAACGCGGGTGTGGTGGTTAACAAGAGTAAGCAATACCAAGAATTTGCGCTCATGTAGTTGGGAATACTTGCTATCAAACTAAATTTCATAGAATTTTTGTATAACTTTCCGATGCTGATCTTACCCTGTGGCGATCGCTTTGTTTGCCTTTAATCTTTTTGGTGTGAAGATAAAACATAATCGAATATTTCCAAGACTTGATTTTGTTGGGTTTCCTGACGTCAACCCAACCTACGCAATTTAAGGTTTTAGAAAGTAGCTGTCTGAATGGCTTCTTCTGGTCCAACGAGAGATAAGTAGGGTGCTTGTAAATATTTACAAGCGGTTGTCATTGCCTCCGTTGCAGTGACATTATTAATTAATTCGGGAAACTTTTGATCAAATTCAATTCCTAAACCCAAAATTTCATACCAACCATATATCTGTGCAATATGTCCATTAGTTTGTTTACCCAACGCATATTGACCGATAATTTTGTTTTTAGCAGTTTGTAATGCTTCTGCTGACAGTTCGGTGGTAGATAATAATTCTACTTCTTGGCGAAGTCCATTAAAAGCAACTTTGGTGTTTTCCGGTGCTGTCCCAATATAAACCACGAAGGAAGCGGGAAAAAGTCGAGTCGAATAAATAGCAGATACGTCATAAGCTAAACCTTGCTTTTCTCGCAATTCTACAAATAAACGACTAGAAAGACCATTCCCTAAATAGGTAGCAAGTAACTTGAGAGCCGCATATTCTGGGTTGGTTACTGATGGTCCTAAATAACCCAACATGATAATTGATTGTTGTGTATTTAAGGGTTTCAGGCAAGATTTAGGTGATCCAGTAATTGGTGGTAAATTAAGAGTAGGTTTGGTGGAATTTGGTATTTGCCAATCACCAAAAATCTTATTTACTAATTTCTCTGCTTGTGCTGGTGTAATGCGTCCAGCAATGCTAATCACAATATTATCAGGACGGAAATGAGTTTGATGATATTCTACTAAGTCATCACGGGTAATGCTGCTCATGGTTGTTTCATCACCTAAAACTGACATGGAGTAGGGATGATTTGGGTACATTACCTGACGCAGTTGTTCAAAAGCCAGTCCAAAAGGTTGCTCTTTTTGGGAACGAATATCTTGGATTGCTAATCGCTTTTCTAATTCTATTTGGTTTTCGGGAAAGGTAGGCGATCGCAATAATTGTCCAGCCAATGTTAAAATATCAATAAAATCAGCAGTTACTGTTTTCAACGATAGCAAAAAATAATCTGTAGCTGCATCTGTACCTAAACCAGCTCCCACAGATTCAACTTTTTCGGCAATTTCTAAACTCGATAAACCATCACATCCCTTTGTCATTACTGCTGATAACAAATGCGCTAAACCAGCTTTTTCTCGCTGTTCATGACAACTACCAGCGCGAATAAAAATCCGTCCCGCAATAATATCAGCAGCTTGATTTTCTGAGACTAATAAAACAATGCCATTACTCAATACGGTGCGATGAATCAGAGAGCGACTATTAATAGTTTGCATTTTTTACTTAATAATTAACAAGGTTTGAGAATTGTCACAGCATAATTAGCTGGGGAAAGATATTGTTGAGCTAATTTTTGCAGTTCTTGAGGATTGAAAGACTGGATTTCTTGGGGATAGGTAACAGCTAATTCAGCGTTAGCAATGGTATGATAATAACCATAAAAATTAGTTAGCTGATCTGGTGTTTCTGTAGAAAAGGCATAATCATTACACAAAAACCGCTGAATGCGATTTATTTCTGGTGTGCTAATTTCTTGATTTTGCAATTCTTGTAAATGATCACAAATCAACTCTTCAACTCGTTCCAGATATTCTGATTCCAACCAAGCCGTAATTGTAAATAAACTTGATTCTTGTTGGAGAGAAAAATCACAGCATAAGTCTTGAACAAGTTGCTTTTCTTCCCGCAAATCAGATACTAATCGAGAAATTCTCCCTTCTCCTAACAGTGCTGATAATAATTCTAAACCATGAACAGCCCGAAATTCTTCTACTCCTGGCACTTTCCAACCCATAATTAACCGCGCTTGTTCCAGTCTAGGTAAAATTAACTCATGACGACGAATTCCTGAAATTACCGGTGCTGTAACTTTGGTAAATTGGGGACAATGATCACGTTGCGGAAAATCTACAAATGTCCGGTTTACCAAGTCCCTCGCAGCTTTTTCACCAATTCCCCCCACCACAACCACAGTCATATTTTCTGGTTGGTAATAACTGCGATAAAAACAGCGCATAGCTTCGGGGGAATGCTGCATTAATTCTGGCTCAGTTCCTAGCACAGAACGTCCGTAAGGATGGTTTTGGTAAATATTTTTAACAAGAGATTGAAAACCTACCCAGTCAGGATCATCATTGTAAGAACGGATTTCTTCTAGCACCACATCCCGTTCTCTGATAAATTCATCGTCAGGAATGGCTGCATTCAGGAGTAATTCTCCCAAATGTGGTAGAGTATGCTCTAGGTAATTAGCAGCGGTTGTAATCGAATAATGGGCATAATCGTGGCTGGTAGCGGCATTACTCACACCACCAATTTTTTCAATATGATAATCAAATTCTCCAGGCAGCAAGTTTGGTGTACCTTTGAAAATCATGTGTTCTAGAAAATGTGCCATTCCAAACCAAGGTTCTGGTTCTAGGTTAGCTCCCGCACGCACCCAAACGTCAGCTACGACTACGGGTGTAGTGGATATTTCTTGGTGAATGAATGTCAAGCCGTTATCTAATTTGATAACTGAACCGGGAAACACGTTGTTAGTTAGTTGTTTTAGCAATTTTTTCTAGTTTCAAGCACAATTTAATGTTGTCATTCTAACCTTGAATTTAACGGAAAAGAAAGCCAGATTGTAGAGATTTAGTAAATCAACAAGTTTTATGGGTCAAAAAACTCA